>JAHJHM010000077.1 GCA_018823915.1 Candidatus Omnitrophota bacterium | reverse complement strand
GAATATTCAATGCAAAATGCAAACTGTAAATTGTAAAAGTTAAAATTAAACACTTGCACACAAAACTCATATCTCTTACTTTTGCATTTTTCACTTTGCACTTTGCAATTTGCAATAGCATGTGCCTTACTGACTATTTACAGCTACTGACGTCTTTGAGGGTTAGGGAAGGGATAAATTACTGCGGCGATAAACTTAAATGCAAGCTCTCATTTCCTTTTTTTAAAAGAACACTATTTCTATCTATTTCTATTACTTCGTAATCGTCTACGGTATCGCCCACAGTAACTATCTTGTCATTTATTAAAGCATAACCTTGCTTATCTTTGCCAAAGGAAATTCCTTTTATAGAAAGCGTTGTCCCTTGATAAACTTTCGCTGATTCAGTCTTAGTGAGAAAAAAAGGGTCTCTCCCCCAAGAAAGTTCTGCCCGTGCTTTTTGTAAAGTAATAGTGGCATCTTTAGCCTTTACCGCTACAGGCGCGACGGGGGCGGGGGTAGCATCCTTTCTTTGCTCCTTTAAAGAGGTAACTGTTGCTACCTTCAAGGAAGGCTTTTTTTTCTTAATCATGCTTATTGATAAAATGATAAGAATTGCGACTAAAAAACCAATAATAATTATCTCTGTCTTTGTTTTCTTATCCATTGCTAAGTTTGTAAGTCTATATAATAAACGCCAAAGATTAAAGTGGTGCGAAGCTTGTTATCCACGGGGATAGACCCTCCTGATACCTTTAAAGGAGGGGTCTTATCTACCGCATCATCGCCCGAAGATGCCTCTTTACTCTTTTTTAAATGGACACTTTCAATGGTAAGGATTATCGGTAAATCACTTAATCCCCTTAAATATTCACCTAAAGCCTTATAGGAAGATTCTATTATCATTTCAATACAAGCCTTGCTTGTCCCTTTAGAAGATTTATCCACAGGGATAGACCGAGGGGTCTTATCCATGGGGATAGACCCTCCTGATACATTTGAAGGAGGGGTCTTATCTTCTGTTTTTTCCTCTTGCCAGGGTTTTATGGAAACTACTTCTATGTCAAATTCACTGCTTTTATTGATCAGCTGCACAATAATCCGAGGAAGTTCCTGAGAAGAAACTAACTTGTTTTTTAATTCACCGCTTTCGGCTTTAATCTTATCTATTTCCTCTTGAGGATTAGAAACCGATTTTATCAAATCTTGCGCCTGGAGGGCTTCTTCCTTCTTGGCCTCTATCTCTTTTTTTAGTTTCCCTGAATATTTAATTAAGGGCGTAAGTAAAAAAATAATTAAAGAAAGTAGAATTAAGACATTTACGCAAACAATGACTATCGCTTTTAAGGGTGTTTTCATTTGACTTTTAACCCAGATTTTGCCCGCGAAGCGGGCAAAATCTGCCCGCAGGGCCGCCGCCAAAATTTCCACGGGAAATTTTGGGAAACGGCGGGGTAAACCCCGCACCCCGTGTTAAAACATGGGGCTTTATCGGGTGCGGGGTTTAATAAACTAAATCGCATACTATTTTAAAATTAGCTTTTGACATGGGGGAGTCAATGTCGCGCTCGGTAAAAACAGGCTGTACATTAGTAAAATAGGGTGAGGCTTCTAAAGCTATGAGATATTGAGAAATAACCAAATCAAAAGAAGTATTTTGAGCAAAAATCTCCCCTATAAGATAAAGCTCTTTACCGCCAACTTTGTTTTTAATTTCAAGCTGCTCAAAAATAATTTCATCGGGAGTAATATTGCTCAACTCCTTTAATACCCCCCACCAAAAAGGTTCTCTGCCGACAGCCTTCTTAAGAAGCAGTTCTTTTTCACTGAATTTATCTCTTATCGTTATATAATTTTTAACCTCATTTGCCTTAGAAGCAAACTGTGTAATTTCTTTTTGTTTCGCATTGATGAATTTTTTATAGAGAATACACGTAGCGCTAAAATACAAAACTATCCCTGCCAGCAAAAAAACACTTATTTTTGCCAAGGGAATTAAAGAGTTGATTTTCTCCTCCAATCTTTGCTCAGGAGGCAGGAAATTAACTCCTCTTTTCTCCTCCATACATACACCTAGAGCGGCGCTTAAGTGAAAAATATCTTTTTCTATCTCCAAGGATTCTGTCGAAGCGTCCGGTGGAAACTCTACCTTAATTACTCCTAAAGGGTCTAGTTTTTCTATCTTTGTTATATTTAAGATAGCCAGGTTAAAGGCTAAAAATTTATCCATGTTTTTAAGGCGGGCGCATCCCCCGGTAAAATAAAGACAGTCGATTTTATCTCTATGAAATATTCGGTAGTAATAATTTATTGTGCGGGAAATTTCAGTATTGTAGCGTTCAAGAAGGGGCCTTAATGCCCCGGTAAGCTGACTGCCCTTAATCGCTCCTAAAGAAGTCGCGTACTCGGAGAAAACTTCCTCCTCAAGAGGTATACCGCATTGGTATTTAAGTTCTTCGGCGGCTGCTTTATTAACTCCGTCTTTACCCAAAGCTGTCATTGCCCTCATTATGCTTTCAGTAAAATGTTCACCTCCCAAAGGAATCTGACGATTAAATTGCAAAAGCCCTTTCTTATAAAGGCTAATCACACTCATTTGCGCCCCCATATCTAAAATAGCAGCGCAATCAATATCTTTAGAAATTACCCTAAGAAGATTCCCCAGGGCTAAAGGGGCAACATTAACTGCCACAGGCTTGATACCGGCGTCTTTCAGGATTCCTATGCTCTCTTCTAAAATATACTTCTCCATCACAATGCAAGTTACCTGTAAAATCCTGCCTTTTTCCCCTTGAGAGTCATCAGTAACAAAAAAGTCAAAAAGAATATTATTTAAATCCACCTGAAAAGGCAGCTTTTTCTTTAATTCAATACTTACTGCTTGTTTTAAATTCTTCGCCGGCATAAAAGGCATTGCCAAAGTTAGTATATAACTTCCTTTTTCGCCAATAGTTAATCCGCCGCCTTTGATTTTTATACGCCTTTTAGAAATGAAATTTTTAAGCAAGTCCTTTACTATCTTTCTCTTTTCCTGAGGATTACCTTTTACTTCTGGTGGTAATTGATATATTTGGTAGTGAGTAATCAACTGAGTATCTTGTGATTTCTTTACCTGGACTATCTTTATACAGCTTGAGCCTGCATCTAACCCAATAATGGACTGGGAAGGAAGGAAGATTTTACCAAGAGAAAATTTATGCTTTTGATTTTGGGGTTTTTTCTTTTCTGCTGCCACTTTAAGCTTTAACGTGTAACTCTTACTTTAATTTTACGCAATTCTTCTTTTATCTCCTCTTGATTCAATAGTACCCTGTCTAACTTTTCCTCTACTTTATCAACTTTAAAATCTAACTTTCCAGATTTTATCTCAAGAGCCGCTATTTTTTCAACTAAATCCATAAACCCAATACTGACCACACTTTTATCATCATACCCTATAGCTTTTAGACACAGAAATAAGCCTCCACCAAAAATCGTTAAGCTTATTAAAACAATAATAATCCTCTTTCCCATCTTTACCTCCAATAAATCCTATTTTACCCCGAAAGAATTAGTTCATCCTTTACTCAAACAGAATTTACCTCTCCTGCCATTTAGTAACCCCGAAAGGAACTTCGTTCACAGTAATTTCTACTTTACGCCTTGTGCGATAAGGTGATGTTTGAGGAATGTACCCTATAGAGTCAAAAATGCATTGCCCGGGAACCTCGATGCAATTACTAACCGTATATTGCCCAAAATTAAGCGTGTGCGTTGAGTTAGGCAATCTTGTACAGGTAAAATTTCCCGTTCCCGATAACCTACTCACTCCCCACTCACTGCCTGCTTCAGCTAAATAAAGCGCTCTCTCGGATTCAAGATAAGCGAGATTTGTTCCAAAATCTCCCGAAAGAAGATTAGCCAAAGTCCAGCATAAAACCGCAAGAACCATCATGGCAAAAATAACAATAATTAAAGCGACGGCTTTATTCTTCATCTCATTTTAACAGGGACAGCGACCATTTAAATTTCTGTAAATATTCAGTGAACCGCGTCTAAATTTTTCTGAATATTCAGTGCAAAATGCAAACTGCAAATTGCAAAAGTTAAAATTACTTATTTTTCTTTGCCGTAATTACTAACTTTGCAATAATTTCCATTAGTTTTTCTATTTCTTTTAAGTTTATTTTGCATTTTACACTTTGCATTTTGCAATTTGCAATAGAATGTACTTCACTGACTATTTACAAATTTCTTTAAAGGTGTATGTCATTGATGATCCGAATATCCAATAAGGAGAGGCTTCGCCGTCATCATTACCGCCCCCGTTTGTCCAGTTGCGGGCAGTTATATCAATTGAGTGTAGAGCCCGAAGGAACAGTAATCCCTGCCGCACTCGCGTAGACGCTGATTCCTAAAAATACTACTATTGCTATCACTATTGTTACTATATGCAGCCTAATCAAAATGCCTCTCCTCTATGGCGCTGTTACATACTACCCAACAGGGTGCCCTGCTGGGATAGCACCAGCGCCTTTTTCTCACTTTTTTAACAAATATTTATAAAATGGAATTATTTTTATCTGTTTTTGCTTTTCTTCTTTATCCAGAGTTATAATTATTATTTCCGCTGGGCGATATTTTTTCATAAAATAGTTTATAGAAGCAAGCTCTATTCTGCCTGTCTTTATTTCTATGGGTATTATCTTTTTGTTTTTACCAACCAAAATTATATCGATCTCATTTTTATAAGCGTTGCGGTAAAAAAACTGGGCGTCTAACTGCCAGACTAAAGAATTTTCAAAACAAAGCGGAAAATTATCTTCAACAATGGAAGGAAAAATAATTGCAGGATAATATTTCTTTAAAGACCTTTTTTGCTTCCTTAAATTTTTAGAGAAATTGTATAGTTTCTTAATCAAAAATGATTTTTCTAAATAATCCAGGTATAAAGATACTACCTGCCGGCTTAAGCTCAATTCTTTTGCTAATCGGGTTATGTCCATAAGCTGCCCGGGAGAAAATATGATAATGTCCAATATCTCAGCGAGGATATCCACATTTTTGACCTTAAATAACTGCGGGATATCCTGGAATATTATTTTGTCAATAACAGATTCCTTTAAATATTTGTGAATAATCATAGTGTCTTTTATCCCTGCCAATTCCGGAAAACCGTTTGTTTTTAAAAACTCTTTGTATAATTTTAGTATTTCCTCTTTATATAGCTGAGTATTACTTAGTATTGATTCATTTTTGGTAAAATATATGTACTCCTTAAAATTAAGAGGTAAAACCTTAAATTCAAATATCCGGCCCGCTAAAGTCTCTTTAATTTTTTTTCTTAAGAATAAACTTTCTGAACCGGAGATAATAATTTTAATATTAGGATAAGTATCATACAGGCGCTTGAACTTTTCTTGCCAGTTTTGGAGTTTTTGAACCTCATCAAAACAAAAAAGGAATTTCCCTTCTTTTAAATTAAGCTCAGGAAAAATCTCTCTATAGACAGAAATCAGTTCTTCTATTTCTAATTGTGAAAAATCATCAAAAGAAAAATAGAGAATTTGCTGAGGTTTTAGCGTTTGAAGGAAAAACTCAATTATCTTTAAAATGAGGGTGGTCTTACCGGTTCTCCTTAGGCCCACCAGAGCAATTATCTGCTTAAATGAAAAAAACTTTTCTATTTCAAGGAGAATCAAACGGCAAGAGTAGTTCTCTAGTTGAAAATTTCCCTTCTTCCACCAAGGATTTGTCTCCTTAAAAATTAATCTTATACGTTCTTTTAATTCCATCATAGCCGCATTTCTTCATACTATAAACTATCCTTAGATTAACATAAAATACAATTTATGTCAAGTGGTAGCTAACATAGATTCTTATTACTTCTCCTGCCCCTTTCCCTATTTTTTTCTAAATACTTGTTAAACAAGCAGTTGCAAAGAGTGTCCCTTTTCTTCTACTTTCTGGTCAAGCTCACCTTTTTAAACTGAATATTATACTTTTTACAAAAATCTTCCGACGTCTTTTTAAACCTTGCTATTTTTTCTTGGGAAGAAAGGCCTTTAATTTCATCGTAAACCTTCTCTTTCCAATCCCAAACCTCCTGTAAAGATCTATCAACTCTCATAATTACTCACCTCCATTGGCGTAACTATCTCCAGTTTTTTAAGATACCCCTTTTCTAAACTTGCGCTATAAAATAACTCTGCCTTTCGCAAATTTGCCAAATGTTTAAAATTCCAAGTTACTAACGCATCCATCTCAGCACATGTTGCTATCGCAACATGTAAGGCATCATCCTCCTTTTTCTCAGACAAAATTCCTTTCACAATATAAGTTTTAGCTAATTCATCTGCTGACTTTGTAACTTCTAATTCTACTACGGTCATTTAATAGGGACAGCGACCATTTAAGCTATCTCTCCCTCTCTCTTTGGCCTGCCTTTTGGTAAAGAAAGAGCTCTTTTGCCAAATTTGCCCTCCAACTCTTTTACGAATGTGGCTACTCCCAAAGGGCGACCGGTTAGTGTATGTTTCTTTATCTTACCTAAAGCCTCCTCGTCTTCTTTGGCATCGATATATTACTGCCAAGAGGTTTAGTTTATCTCTATAAAGCTAAATATATCATCTAATTTGATGAGTGAACTCCCTCTGTCAATATGAGCTAATGCACTAGACCACCTACATTGCCATGGCTTTTTCACTATACCTGCCCGCACGTAAATATTCAGTGAACCACGTCTGTTTTTTCTGAATATTCAGTGCAAAATGCAAATTGAAAATTGCATACCCTAACGGGCACAAGCAAGTTAAAATTATTTATTTTTCTTTGCCGTAATTACTAATTTTGCAATAATCT
>JAHJHM010000076.1 GCA_018823915.1 Candidatus Omnitrophota bacterium | reverse complement strand
GATTATTGCAAAATTAGTAATTACGGCAAAGAAAAATAAATAATTTTAACTTGCTTGTGCCCGTTAGGGTATGCAATTTTCAATTTGCATTTTGCACTGAATATTCAGAAAAAACAGACGTGGTTCACTGAATATTTACATTCCTGCCTGCCCTGCCTGCCGGCAGGCAGGCGGCAGGTAGTCGCCGACGGTCTTTATCCATTTATTCATTAGAATATGAGAGAAGATTTAGCTAAAAAAAAGGTGTTTCTTTTAGCCGGCCATGCTCAATCAGGTAAAACTGCATTCAGCGAAGCCGTTCTTTTTAAGTGCGGGGCAACTACACGCAAAGGCGCGTCAGAAGATGCGACTACGATAAGCGATTATGAAGAAGATGAAAAAGAGAGAAAGAGCTCGATTAATTTATCTGTACTTCACGCGGAATACAAAGGAAATTTTCTACAAGTTATTGACGTTCCGGGATATTTAGATTTTATAGGAGAATTAGTTTCCGCAGCCAGAGCAGTCGACTTTGCTGTGATTGTGGTTAATGCTGCCGGAGGGGTTGAAGTAGGGGCGGAAAAGGCATGGGAGATTTTAAGAAAAGAAAATATTCCCTGCCTTTTTTTTATTAATAAACTGGATAAGGAAAATACAAATTTTGAAAAGACAGTAGAAGACATAAGAAGCAGTTTGAGTAAAAATGCTATTCCTTTTGTTAGTTTAGGGAGTGATAGAGCAGAAAATGTTCTAAGAGATAAGAATAATCCTTATTACGGCCAAATTATAGAGGGTGTTGCCGAGAGTAACGACGCGCTCCTTGAGAAATATTTAGAGGGCGGCTCTATAGAGGAAGAAGAATTGCGTGAGGCTTTAAAGAAATCAATAGCCAACTCCCAGATTTTTCCGGTATTGGCAGGGTCAGTTACACATGGCCTTGGCATAGAAGTCTTCCTGGATTTAATTACTGAAATTATGCCTTCTGCAGGGGCAGGAATTTTGAGAAAAGTAAAGTTAGGCGAGCAGGAGTTGATTATTGAGCCAAAAGTAAATACCGCTTTAGTTGCTCAAATTTTTAAGACAATTATTGATCCTTTTGTCGGCCAATTAACTATTTTTAGGGTATTTTCCGGCAAAATCTTATCTAATAGTGAAGTTTTCAATGTTACCAAACAAGCAAAGGAAAAAATGGGACAAGTGTATATTCTGCAAGGCAGGCAGCAAGTTCCTCAAGATGCAATTTGTGCAGGAGAAATAGGCGCTGTGGCAAAATTAAAAAATACTTCTACTCAGGATATATTTAGTGATACTTCCGATGTAATTGAATTTTCTCCTTTAGAATTTCCACTTCCTGTTTATTCGGCATCAGTAAAACCAAAGACAAGGCAGGATGAAGACAAAATTTCTGCTGCTTTATCCCGTCTTACCAGTGAAGATCCTACTTTCAGGGTATCTCGTGATGCGCAAACCAAAGAGTTAATAATCTCCGGGATGGGAGAGTTGCATCTTAATGTGATTATTGGAAGAATGAAGAGAAGATACGGGGCAAATGTAGATTTAGGAACTCCTAAGGTTCCTTATAAAGAGACGGTTGCCAGGTCAGCCAAGGTTCAGGGAAAATATAAAAAGCAGACCGGCGGCCGCGGCCAATATGGCGATTGTTGGATTGAAATCGAGCCCTTAAAGAAAGGAAAGGAATTTGAGTTTGTAAATAAAATTGTAGGAGGGGCTATTCCCCGCAATTTTATTCCTTCAGTAGAAAAGGGAGTTAAAGACGCGATGAAGACGGGAATTCTTGCCGGCTGTCCGGTTACTGATGTAAGAGTAATTCTCTACGACGGTTCTTATCATCCTGTGGATTCTTCTGATATTGCTTTTCAAGTTGCCGGCTCCATGGCATTGAAAAAAGCGTTGGAGGAAGCGCAAAGTGTGCTCCTTGAACCGATTATGGATGTGGAAATAGTTGTTCCTGGGGAATTTACTGGCCAGGTTACCGGAGATATAAATTCCCGGCGGGGAAGAATTTTGGGGATGGAGATTAAGGGAAAAAATGAAGCAGTTAAAGCTCAAGTGCCGCTGGCAGAGATGTTTAAATACGCCTCAGATCTACGTTCAGTTACCGGGGGAAGAGGAAATTATACAATGAGTTTTTCTCATGATGAGATTGTTCCTAGTCGAATTACTCAAGGCATTATTGAGGCTGTTAAAAAGGCAGAACATAAGGAACAGGATTAATGAAGATATTTAATTTTGGCCTTGATATTTCGCCGGGTAAATATAAATATAACGGTGAGTATTTTGATAAATTAGTAGAGAAGTTCTCCCCTGCAAAGGAATTTGCCTATACGGTTGAATTCATAGATGAACAAATAGAAAAAGCGGATGCGATTGTTTTCGATCTCGCTAAGAAGTTAGATCTTATATTAATCGATTTAGAAAAACAAGAAAAGCGCTCTTCTAACACCGAAAGTGAGGCAGAAAGAACTTTTCTTAGCCGTATCCAGAAAATATTAGAAGAAGAAAAATTATTATGTGATGTTGAATTTTCAGAAGAGGAAAAAAATATCCTTAAAACGCTGCAATTTGTGACTTATAAACCTTGCTTGGGCAAAGAACCCCGAGATACAGAAAATATAAATGAATTGATAAAAGAGGTTGTCGATAAATCAGGTATCCTTTTATTTTTTACTGCCGCCAAAAAAGAAGTTCACACTTGGAGCGTAAGGAAAGGGGATAATGTTTTGGAAGCGGCAGGTAAAATTCACAGCGACCTAAAAAGAGGTTTTATAAAAGCAGAGGTTGTTAATTGTCGGGATTTAGATAATTTTTTTAATTGGGCGGAAGCGAAATCCAAGGGGTTTGTAAAAATCGTTGGTAAAGATTATATTATGCAGGAAAATGATATAATCGAGATAAGATTTAACGTTTAAGGACTATGTTAAAAATAAGAAGGATATTAATAAGTGTTTGGGATAAAAAGGGAATAGTAGAGTTTGCCCGCAAGCTGGCTGATTTTGGGATAGAAATGATCTCTACTGGTAAGACCGCTTCTTTATTAAGAAAGGGTAAAATCGAGGTTCGTGAAATATCTTCTTTTACTTCATGCCCGGAAATACTGGGAGGCCGGGTAAAGACTCTTCATCCTAAGATATTCGGAGGTATTTTGGCCAACAAAAAACACCCACTGCATATAGAGGAGATGAAAAATTTAGAGATACAGCCCATTGATATGGTAGTAGTCAACCTTTATCCTTTCGCTGAAAAACTAAAAAGTAATTTAGGCCAAGATGAAATGATGGAGTACATAGATATAGGCGGCTGCGCCCTTCTTCGCGCAGGAGCAAAGAATTTTAAGAATGTTGCCTGCGTAAGCAGTTTTTCCCAGTATAAATTAGTTTTGGAAGAATTAGAAAAAAATAAAGGGTTTTTATCTCACGAAACGTTAAGGAGCCTTGCCGCGGATGCTTTTTATCTTACCAAGGAATATGATAATTGTATTTATGGTTATTTTAAGGGAAAAGAGCTCTTAACTTTAGATTTAGAAAAGATTTCTTCTTTGCGGTATGGAGAAAATCCTCATCAGAAAGCCAGTCTCTATAAATCGGTTAACCTTAAAGACTGTAAATTAAATCAGATACAGGGCAAGGAATTATCTTTTAATAATTTTCTTGATCTGGATACCGCTTGTACTTGTGTAAGTGAATTTGATGAACCGGCAGCAGTAATTGTTAAACATGCTTCTATCTGTGGCGTAGGAGTAGATAAGAAATTAAGGGGTGCCTACAAGAAGGCTTATTCTGTTGACCCGCTTTCGGCCTTTGGAGGAACTATTGGTTTAAACAGAAAAGTGGATGGAGAAACAGCACGTCAGATTCTAAAGAGTGAGTTTAAGGAATGTGTGATTGGCCCGTCTTATTCCAAGGAAGCATTAAGAATTTTTTCCTCTAAAAAGAATTTAAGAGTTTTAGAAGTTGATCCGGCAATTTTAGAATTATTTCCCGATATAAGGGTGAGTATTTTTGGTTGTCTCGTTGGAGATAAAGATACTTTAACTTTAAATAAAGGTAAATTAGATGTAGTTTCTAAGAAAAAGCCTAGCCCCAGGGAACTAAAAGACCTTATTTTGGCCTGGAAAGTAGTGAAGTCCGTAAGGTCAAACGCTATTGTGGCGGTGAAAAATCAATGTATTTTGGGGATAGGAGGAGGCCAACCTTCAAGGGTGGGGGCAGTAGAAATTGTCCTTAAAAAAGCAAATAAGTCTTTGAAGGGGGCAGTTTTGGCCTCTGATGGATTTTTCCCTCAAGTTGATTCTCTTAAACTTGCTTCCCGCTGCGGCATTAAGGCCATTATCCAGCCGGGAGGTTCCATAAAAGATAAGGAAGTTATAAATTTTTGTAATAAGACAGGCATCGCCATGCTTTTTACGGGTGTCCGTCATTTTCGTCATTAATCAATGGAGGTTAAATGAAGAAAACTTCTTCTAAAATTCTTAAGGCAAAAAAGGCTAAAAAGGTAAACCCCGCTCCCAGTTCTAAAAAATTGGGTTCTACGGGGAGCGGGGTAAAAAAGCCAATTTCAAAGTTTCTAAAGCGCGTAATCTCCAAAATAAGTAAAAAAAGATTAAAAAAAGAACCTAAACAGACCGAACTCGTTCTTCAACCACTGAGTTCATCCGTACCTTTAGGAGTATTAAGAGAAAAAGTTGCTCAAGAAACAACCCTGTTAGATAGGAAGTGTCCAACTGGGCTCACTGCCGTTAAGGAAGCTACGCCAGGAGAGGCTCAATATGATCTCCCTGTCAACTATGGAGATAATCGCATAGTCATCCTTCCGCGCGACCCCTGGTGGCTGCATACTTACTGGGATATTTCTCAAAGCAAGATAAATGAAGTTATTTCTTCCATATCTGATTATGATCAGGAGGGGTTAGCGTGGATATTGCGCGTTTACGATGTTACCCCCAAAGGGATGGCTTCGCCTGGCGGAATAAAAGGATTTTCTTCCTCTGGAGCAAATTCTTTTTTTGATCTGGATATTAATTCTTTAGTCAATAACTGGTATATAAATGTTAATCAGCCGGAAAGAGAATGGTGTGTAGAAATTGGTTTAAAAAACCATTTGGGTAAATTTTTTCCTGTGGCGCGTTCTAATATTGCCAAGACTCCTTATTTCGGCATTTCTTCACAAACTGACGAAGAGTGGACTTTACCCGATGAAGAGTATTATAAGATTTTAGGAGTTCTTGATTACGGCAAGAGCTCTGGCGAGCGGCAAAAGAATTTTGAACAATACTTTAGGCAGCAAATTTCTTCTCCTGCCGCTTCCTGGGGAATAAGCAGCTTGTCAACTCAGCAGCAGAGAGCAAAAGATAAATTTTTCCTGGAAGTAGCTACAGAGTTGATTCTTTATGGTAAAACTGAACCCGACGCTGAGGTTAAAGTGGAAGGAAAGAAAGTAAAATTAAGAAAAGACGGTACATTTTCCTTAAGGTATGCTTTACCGGTAGGAGATTTTAAATTCGAAGTTACTGCTGTTTCAAAAAATAAAAAACATAAAGAAAGAAAGGCTCCGGCAGTAAAAAGATACGATAAATAGAATAGCGAATAGATGCTTGATGCTAGATATTAGAAAAAATGAACATTGAAAGAGTCGTAACCGCTGTTGTTTGAGTTTTTATTTTTGATAAGAAAAAATTATGGAGAAAGGTTATCTTGCTTTAATTTTACACGCCCATCTTCCTTTTGTTCGCCATCCTGAATACAAAGAATTTCTGGAAGAAAGATGGCTTTTTGAGGCCCTCACTGAAACCTATATTCCCTTGTTAGAAGTAGTGGATAGCCTTGATAAAGACGGGGTTGATTTCTGCCTTACTTTAAATCTTTCCCCGACTCTTTGCAGCATGTTTGATGATGAACTTCTTAAGGCGCGATATCTAAATTACCTTAACAATATGGTTGAGCTTACCGAGCTGGAAGTAGAAAGAAATAGATTTAATCCTCAAATTTATAAATTGTCGTTAATGTATTACCATAGATTTACCCGCGTCAAAAAGAAATTTCTAAATACTTATAATCAAAACCTACTTTTGGAATTTAAAAAATATCAGGATAAAGGGTACTTAGAGATAATTACCTGCGCGGCAACTCACGGATTTCTTCCATTGTTAAGCATAAATGAACAGGCAGTAAGGGCTCAAATTAGAGTAGGAATAAATTCCTATCGAAAGTTTTTTTCCTGTGAACCCAAAGGGATATGGCTTCCTGAATGCGGTTATTTTGAAGGGTTAGATAAAATTTTTAAAGAAGAGGGGATTAAATACTTTATTTTAGAGGCTCATGGCGTTCTTTTCTCCCGGCCGCGGCCTAAGTTTGGTGTTTATTCTTCTTATTATACAAAAGAAAAGATAGCTGTTTTCGGAAGGGATCAGGAATCTTCTAAGAACGTTTGGTCTTCTATTGAGGGTTATCCCGGGGATTATAATTATCGGGATTATTATCGTGATGTAGGGTTTGATTCAGATTACGATTACATAAAACCTTATATTTCTCCAGATGGGGCGAGGATATCTACAGGGATAAAGTATTATCGAATTACTCAAGCTGGTCCCCACAAAGAGCCTTATTCTCCCGAAGCAGCAAGCGAAAAAGCCGCTGAACACGCGGGAAATTTTATGTTTAACCGGGAAAAACAAGTGGAGCATTTATACTCTATATTAGGAAGAAAGCCAATTATCACCGCCCCTTACGATGCCGAATTATTCGGACACTGGTGGTTTGAAGGAATACAGTGGTTGAATTTTCTTATAAGAAAGGTGGCCTATGATCAAAATACGATAAAGCTCATTACGCCTTCCCGTTATTTGAATATTTATCCTAAAAATCAAGTTGTTGCCCCTTCTCCTTCCAGTTGGGGTTATAAAGGATACAACGAAATGTGGCTTGATGGCTCTAATGACTGGATATACCCTCATCTTCATCGTGCTCAAAACATAATGATGGAGGCAGCTAAAAAATATGGCAATCCTGACGACATAAGAGTAAGAATTTTAAATCAAATGGCAAGAGAGCTTCTCTTGGCACAAAGCAGCGACTGGGCGTTTATAATGAAAACCGGAACATTCAGCGAATATGCAAAAAAAAGGACAGTTACTCATCTGGGAAGGTTCTACGCTTTAGAAAACTATCTTGAAAAAAGTTCCGTAAACTACGAGGTTCTTGAAGATATTGAAAAAAAAGATAATGTTTTTCCTGAGATAAGTTATTCCGCATACCACCCCTAAGATGACTAAAAATCCTAAACCTGAAACTCTAAATAAATAGCATGAATAAGTCGCCTACCAAAGTAATTTTCCTATGGCACATGCATCAGCCTTCCTATAAGCATCCTCATAAAGATTATTATATTCTTCCCTGGGTGAGGCTTCACGCAGTTAAGGATTATTATGGAATGGCAAAGCTTTTAGAGAAATTTGATAAGGTTAAAATTGCCTTTAATTTTAGCGGTATCCTCTTAGAACAGCTTGTTGATTATGCGGCAAATAGCGCTAAGGATTATTATTCAATACTTAGCTTAAAAAATCCAGCTTATCTTAAAAGGCAAGAGAAGGATTTCATTATTGAAAGATTTTTTTCTGTAAATTTCGAACGGTTCATAAAACCAAATCGCCGATATCTCGCGCTTTATAATAAAAAGTTATCTCCCAAGTTAAAGTTTAGTTCTTCTGATATAGGAGATCTGCAGGTTCTTTTTAACATGAGCTGGTTTCATCCTTATACATTCGACGAAGATAAGAATTTAAGGAGATTAAAACTAAAACAAGAAAATTATACCCAGTCTGATAAGCAGTATGTTATTAATAAGCAATATGAGGTTATCCGTCAAATCATCCCTCTTTATGCGAGTTTGCTTAGGGAAAAACGAATAGAGCTGACTCTTACCCCTTATCATCATCCGATAATGCCTTTAATTTATGATACGGATATTTTAGAAAATTTCCCTTATTTAAAAAAACCTCTTTCCAGATTTACTGCTCCCCTAGATTGCGCTTGGCATCTTGAGGCAGCCAAAGACATTTTTAAAGAGACTTTCGGAACCGTTCCTTGCGGTAGCTGGCCGTCAGAGGGAGGGGTCTCTGAGGATGTGATTTCTCTTTATGCTGATGAAGGATTTAAATGGATTGGGGCAGATGAGGCAATATTATTTAAAAGTCTTACTACTGAATATGTTTCTTACGACACAATTAAAAATCAGCGTCATCTCATCTACCGTCCATATAGATTTAAGGGGGTAGACATATTCTTTAGGGACAGAAATTTTTCTGATATGTTAAGCTTTATTTATCAGGGATGGGATGATTCTGCGTTTGCCGCTTCTGACCTCCTGGAGCATTTTAAACGCACCCACTGCCACATTAGAGATATTTTTAAGCAAAGGGCTATTACTATAATTATGGATGGAGAGAATGCCTGGGAATATTATAAAAATAACGGAGTAGATTTTCTAGAAGCAGTTTATTCTGCTTTAGAGAAAAGCCAGATTTTTTCTACTGTTACTCCGGCCGAATTCCTAAAACACACACCAAGTAAAAATTTAGAAAGGATTAAGCCCGGCTCATGGATAAATGGCGATTTTGGCGTATGGATTGGCTCTAAGCAAAATAATTTTTACTGGCACATTTTAAGAAAGATGAAGGATTTGATAGAGAAGAATAAAGGTGATAGTAAAATTTCGGCGGAGATAAAAGATTATTTTCATCTTCTCCAAGGAAGTGACTGGTATTGGTGGAATACATTTACCGATACAAGTAAGGAGTTTAAAAGGATATTTTTTACCTATGTAGAGAAAATATATCAACTTCTGGGTAAGAAAGTTCCAGCGTATCTAAAGAGCAAAGAGCAAAGAGCAGAGAGCAAAGTGTGAGGTGTAAGGTAAATTTTACATTACACATTTAACATTAAACATTACACTTTCTAAATTTCAGAAGATGAGTAAAGTATATTTTTTATTTGGCGTTCACAATCACCAGCCAACAGGAAATTTTTCTCATATCTTTGAGCAGGCTTACCAGCGCTGCTATTTTCCTTTTATCTCCCTTTTAGAAAAATTTCCTAAAGTGAAATTTAGCCTGCACAATTCAGGGTGCCTCTATGATTGGATTAAAGAATTTAAAAAAGAATATATGCAAATTTTAAAGAAATTAGTCAAGAGGGGGCAAGCTGAAGTTGTCAGCGGCGGTTACTATGAGCCGATACTACCTTTAATTTCTGATGAAGATAAAATTGGCCAAATTCATATGATGAATGAGTTTATCCGCAAAGAATTTAACAGTAAACCAAGAGGGATTTGGACTACGGAACGTGTGTGGGAGCCGTATCTAGCAAGAATTATTAATGCCTGCGGCTTAAAGTATACTTTTCTTGACGATACTCATTTTCGTTTCGCCGGATTACAAGAAGAAGAGTTTTTTGGTTATTATACTACTGAAGATGAAGGTAAGCCTTTATTTATATTTCCAATCAGCAAAACCTTAAGATACAAAATCCCTTTTTCTGAGCCTCAGGAGGCAATAGATATTCTAAACGGGTTCGCCAGGAAGCAAGACGTGTTAGTTACCCTTTTTGATGATGGAGAAAAATTTGGCCTGTGGCCGCACACTTATGAATGGGTCTATGAAAAGGAGTGGCTTAAGAAATTCTTATCTCTCCTGGGAGAATCCCGTTCTATTGAAACGATCACCCCGCACGAGGCAATAGAGAAATTTTCTTCAACTGGAATTGTTTATTTACCTACCGCTTCGTATGAGGAGATGGGCGAGTGGGTGCTTAAGCCGCAAGTACGCTCTAATTATGAGGCATTAAGGAATTTTTTAAAAGAGAATAATAGATTTAAAGAATTTAAAGATTTTATAAGAGGCGGATTTTTTAGAAATTTTATGTCCAAATACAGCCGCTTAAACTATATGCATAAAAGAATGCTTTCCTTAAGTAGAAAAATAAATAGAGAAACAACTTTCAAAAAAGATAAAAAGATATTTATAAACCTGTGGAAATCCCAAACTAATTGCGGATATTGGCATGGAATCTTTGGCGGGTTTTACTTAGGGCATATAAGGGCAGCCATATATGAGCATCTAATTAAGGCAGAGAATTTATTAGATAAAAAAATTTCCCAAAAGGAGTTAGTGATAGAAGAGGAAGATATTGATTTAGACGGTTGTAAGGAAATTATTTTAAAAAATAAGAGTGTAGTCTGCTGTTTTTCTCAAAAAGGGGGCGCTCTATTAGAATGCAGCTTGCGAGGCGAGGCAATTAATCTTTTCAATACTATTACCAGGCAAAAAGAATCTTATCATAAGGAAATAAGAGAAAATGTGACTACGAAAAACGAGATTGCTACTATCCATGATGTAGTGAAACAGAAAGAAAAAGACCTGGATAGATTTCTTATTTATGATAGATATGAGCGTCTTAGCCTGATTGATCATCTCTTAGAGAAAGATTTAACCATAGATGATTTTAATCATCAGCAGGGAGTGTATACTTTAAGCGATAAGGTTTATGATTTATCCAAAAAACGAGACAAGAAAGAAATAATTTTAAATTATTCATGCAGCAGTGATGATTTAAATTTTTTTAAAAAGATAAGATTTAGTTCTTCTTGCGGATTTTGCGTCGAGTATGTATTTAATAAATCCAGCCTCTGCGCGCAGGGGCTGGATAAAAAAAATACCTTGAATAATTACAATTTCGGTATAGAATTTAATTTATCTTTGCCATCGCTTGAACATATTTTTAAGAAAGATAAGGGTGAGCGAATCTCTCTGAATCAAGCGAGAGCGTATAAAGATAGTAGAACTTTGACAATAATTGACCGTTATAAAAAGATAAATTTAGAATTTAAGTTCGATAGCGCCGATATTTTTAGTTTGCCCCTGTATTCTGTTTCTTCTTCTGAGTCCGGGTTTGAGAAGGTTTATCAGCAATTGACCATTCTTTTTATAGTAAGGAATAAAAGAGATAGATTTGGGTTATCGTTTAATTCGCACAGTGGTTTATGAGCACTTTGCTCTATAAGTCACGTGGTAATAAAAGGAGGTGCAAGATGGCATTGACCAAAGGAAAAAAAGTGGTGGTAAAGCGTTTTAAAAAAACAGCAGTGCAAGGAGGCAGAAAGCTTGATGAAGTAAAATTAAACCAGATGATTAAAGACCGGGCGTATTATATCTGGGAGAAAAAAGGCAAACCCCAAAATCAAGATTCTGATATCTGGTATCAAGCAGAAAAGGATATCCGCGCGAAGGTTTAATTCCGACAGACAAGCTATGAGCGCTTGTAAATAGTCAGTAGAGTACATTCTATTGCAAATTGCAAAGTGCATATTGCAAAGTGCAAAATGAAGACAGTAAAATGAAGAAGGAACTTAGTGAACGGTTGTTAAATGAAGAATAAATAATTTTAACTTTTGCAATTTACAATTTGCATTTTGCACTGAATATTCAAAAAAATTTAGACGGTATTTACTGAATATTTATGAGCGCTTCGATCCATAACTTGTGTCGTCATTAAAGGAGGTAGTTTATGAAGGCAGTAAAGGGTGAGCAAATTTTTCTTACTACAGAAAACAAGGCCGGTAAATTGGAAGAGGTGGCTAAGTTAATCAAAGACAGTCAGGTTAATGTTAGGGCGATAGCCGCTTATGCTGTTGAAGGTAAGGCTGTGTTTGAGTTGGTAACTTCTGATAACGCTAAGGTAATGGAATGCTTAAAAGGTTTAGGAAGTTTAGAGAAAAAAGAGGTGGTAATTGTCGAAATGTCTGATGAGATTGGGCAGCTTTGTGTACTTGCCTCTAAATTAAAGGATGCCGATATAGATCTTAATTTTATTTATGGTACAACTTCGCAGGCTGGAGCATCAGCAAATATTATTTTTTCCTCTAGTGATAACGACAAAGCGTTAGAAGTTATTTCTAACTGATTTGAATGAATGCAGATTCAATTTCCTTCTTCTTTTTTGTGGGGTGCTTCCCTTTCTAGCTATCAGTGTGAAGGGGGAAATTTCAACAGCGATTGGTATCTTTGGGAAAAAGAGAAAAAATTAGAGCCGGCCGGTTGTGCCTGCAATCATTACTATTTATACAAGAGAGATTCTCAATTAGCCCGCAGCATGCACTTAAATTCTTTGAGATTTTCTTTAGAATGGGGAAGAATTTATCCCGAGAAGTCCTTTCTGCAAGAAGAAGAATTAGCTCATTATTATGAAGTTGTAAGTACCCTCCTAAGCTGTAATCTAAAACCATTGATAACTCTTCATCACTTTACTAATCCTATTTGGTTCGCCAATAGGGGCGGTTGGCTTGTATCTAAGAATATTGATTTTTTTCTCGCTTATTTAAGAAAAGTAGTAAACGCGTTAAAAGAAAAGGTAGAGTATTGGCTTATTTTTAATGAGCCTTTAGTTTATATCTATAATAGTTTTATTCAGGGAATTTGGCCTCCGGGGATAAAATCTATAAGGCAGGCGAGGAAAGTTTTAGGTAATATTCTTACTGCCTACTCCCTTGGTTATCAGGAGATAAAAAGGATATACAAAGATCTTCCTAATCCAGCTCAAGTTTCTCTTGCAAAACACCTGCGAATATTTTCTCCCTGCCCTGAGTTTAGCTTAGGATTAAATTCTTTCTCCTCTTTTTTACGGGAGAAAATTTTTAATTTTTCCTTACTCGAATATTTAAGAAAAAGAAATTGCCTGGATTTTCTCGCCATAAATTACTATTGTAAAGAATATGTTAAATTTAATGGGATATTTGGGGAAGAATGCGCGCATAAGTTTCATTGGCCGCGACGTAATTATCTTGGTTGGTATATTTACCCGGAAGGCCTTTATGAAATACTTTGTAAATTAAAGAAGTTTAACCTGCCGATAATAATTACAGAAAACGGCACAGCAGAAGATGAAGATTCTCTTTATGGGGATTACCTGCTAGCGCACTTAAGAAGTTTAGGGAAAGCTGTTTTGAGCGGTATAGACGTAAGAGGTTATTTGTGGTGGTCACTTTTAGATAATTTTGAATGGGATAAGGGATTTAAGTGCAGATTTGGATTAGCCGAAGTTGATTATAATAATTTTCAACGAAAAGTCAGGCCTTTCGCGTTTACTTATAGCCGGATATGCAGGGAGAATAAGTTAGAAATATAATGGATAAGAAGGAAATCGAATTTATTCTTAGCAATACTTTACCTCTTAGCAAGTTAAGGAAAAAAGATATAAGTCAATTTATAGATATCGCTGAAGTTAAAGAATATAAGAATGGGGAAATTATTTATAGAGAAGGCGATGCCCCTGATTGTTTTTATCTGCTTCTTAAGGGAAGAGTTTTGGCATTGACCAAGGAAGATGGCAGGGAATATCAGATAGAGCCCCTTAAAAGAGGAACTCCTTTTGGAATAATTTCTCTTTTTACCGATGAACCTCACTCAATTACCACAAAATCAACTGGAACTTCTTTTATTTTTACCATAGGAAGAAAAAAATTTAAACAATTTTTAAATCATAATCCGTTGCTTTCTTTAGATTTTTCCCGTATCCTTTCCCAGAGAGTTAAAAAGCGCCTTCGGCCTAAAAGAATTTTTCAATGTAAAAAAATTGCCATTTTGGGTTTTCCTTCCTGCGGCAAGACTACCTATATGCATAACTTAGGAATAAAGTTAAAAGAACAAACCAAAAAAAAAGTAATATGTCTGGAGATTTCAAGGGAAGATAAGTTCGGCTTAGCTTCCCTTATAGAGAAATCAGGTAAAGTTTTGCCTCTTTCTGAATTTAAAGAGGAAATGGTTGATGAGTATATTTTAAGAGGAGATATTGATTGCCTCTTGGTAAGAATGAGTACGGAGACGAGTTTGGTTTCGCTTCTTAATTTTCTTTCGGAAAATTATCACTTTATTCTTTATGAAATCCCCTTCTCTTTTTTAGATAAATATTTTGATGAGTTTATTTTGCCGGCGCATTATCTTCATTTTTTACTTTCCTCTAAAAAAGAGGAATTAAAAAGAGCTGGTATTATTATAAAAAAATTGAAAGAAAAAGACCCTTGTAGTGAAGAAAAAATCCAGGTAATTTTGCGTGAGCATACTATTAAAGACAGGTTATCCATGGGGATACCCTCATACCCTAACGGGCACAGGCGGGCACAAGCACCCTCGCGGGCACAAGCACCCTCGCGGGCACAAGCACCCTCGCGGGCACAAGTAGACCCTCCTGATACCTTTGAGGGAGGGGTCTTATCTCCCCAAGAGAGGAGGATGTGCATAGGCCGACGCATCTACGCCGTAATCCCTTCTTATGAGGATAAGGATTACAATAGAATGCTGCAAAGAATAGCCAAAGAGGTGGGGGGGATGGTTTTGGGCCTGGCGTTGGGCTCAGGCGGGGCATTCAGTTTTTCTCATATAGGAGCATTGAAGGTTTTGAGAGAGAACAATATTGAAATTGATCTTATTTCCGGAGCCAGTATGGGGTCTTTTATTGCCGCTCTTTGGGCGGCTGATTTTAATTGGAAGCAGATTGAGGCTGCCTGTAGAAAGTTCGCGAGGTACTTAGGTTCTTTTTCTCTTTTTGGCTTTGCTTTTCCCTTTAAAGGCCTGTTGCGGGCAAAACGCCTGGAAAATTTCTTTAAGAGTATTTTTGCAAAGTTAACATTTTGTGATTTAAAGTGCGCGCTTAAAATCACTGCTTTTGATTTTCTAAGGAGAGAGTCGCGAGTATTAGACCAAGGTTTTCTTTATAAGGCAGTAGCAGCAAGCTGTGCCTATCCAGGAATTTTTGAGCCGATAAAATTCAAAAAAGATATTTTCCTCGATGGAGGGATTTTAGATCCTCTTCCTGCTAAGATATTATTCAATTGCGGCGCGCATAAGATTGTTGCTGTCAATATCGCTCCTTCCCGAGAAGAAATAATAAGGGGGGGCAAGATAAAGAGCAAGCTGCACGTTTTTGATTTTATTTTTGGAAGTGTTGAGACAATGCAGAGAGAGTTAATCCGCCAGGCAATGAAATTCGCCGATGTAGTGATTCATCCTAATTTAGAAGGGTTAGGATGGATGGAGTTTGACAGGGTGGAAGAATTTATTAAAAGAGGAGAAGCTGCGGCTAAGGAGAAATTAGGGGAAATTAAAAGGTTGATGGCAGAATGAGATTGAGAAAAGTTAGTATCTTATTAATAGGTGCAATAATTATTTCATTTAGTTCTGTTTTGGCGCAAACTATTCAGGAAAGGTTTGAGGGCGAAGGAAAATTAAGCTATAAAGTTTATTTTAATGGTGTTTCGGTAGGTAAGATAGAGTGGGAATATTTGGGGCAGGAGTTTGTTGAAGAAAACAAAGTTGATGTCATTTATGTAGATTCCGACACAAAAATTCTAAAATTATTGAATTTAGAAAGTAAAGAAAGGGTTTTTCTTGATAGCAAAACACACCTTCCACTTAAAGTAGAGAGAGACATTGTTTTCTTCGGTAAGAAAGAGTTAATCGTCGAAACTTATAATCAGGAGGAAGGTTACGTAAAAATATCTAAAGGCAGCTCTAAGGGCAAAGAAAAATTTCTCTATCAGGATAAACCCATACATAATATATTGGCCCTTCTTTATTTTTTCCCCAAAGATATAAGTTTAAAAAAAAATGTTTGGATGGACTTTAACCTGCCTACTCAAAAAATAAAGATAAAATTGGTAGAGGAAAGAATATTGGTTACGGGCAATGAGAAAAAAAATACTTATTTTCTCATTGGCATAGGGGCAAACAGATTTAGTCTTTGGTTGGATAAGGAGTCCCGCCTGCCAAGGCGTTTAGAATTTATCCTCCCCGCAGGGAAAATAACTATTGTAAGAAAGATAGAGAATTAATCTACCAACAGAAGAGAGTTTTTTCCTCCAAAAGAATCATTTTCGGCTAGTTTGTTATGTGGGTCAGTTAGCCAGGTATCCCCGGTGAGAAATTTATAGCAGTATTCCCCTTTTTCTAAAGGAAGATTTATACTCCAAATTTCCCCCATTTTTCTCAGCTTATATCTTTCTTCTTTTTGCCAATTATTGAAATTACCCGCAACATACACTTCGTTTAAATCCTTTCCTTTTAAAAAAAGTATTGCTATAATATAAATATGAATGAAGAAACTAACAATTGGCTTAATATGGTGGATTACGACATAGATACTGCAGAACAGATGTTGAAGACCGGACGTTATGTTTATGTGATTTTCATGTGTCATCTGGCAATAGAGAAAGCGTTAAAGGCGGTAGTATGTGAAGAAACCAACAAGATGCCTCCTAAAACGCATGATTTAATAATATTGATTAATATGAGTAAAGTAAAAATATCTGAGGAATTATTGGATTTTATTGGAATGATAAACAATGCCGCCGTAGTTACACGGTATCCCGAAGATTTATCTCGATTGATTTCAAGCTACCCAAGAGAAATTGCTAAAGACTATTTTATTAGGACTTTGGAGGTAATAAAATGTATCAGGCAAGATCGGAAATTAAAGAAGTAATTGAAGAATATAAAAGGGTATTGCTTAAGAGAGGTATCTATGTAAACCGCGTGATACTTTATGGTTCATACATCAGCGGTCAATCAAGAGAGGATAGCGATATTGATTTAGTAGTTGTTTCGGATGATTTCCAGAAGATGAATTTACGTCAGCGGTTGGAAGTATTGGGCATAGCAGCGGTAAGAATCATGAAGCCCATCGAGGCTCAAGGCTATACTACAAATGAAATTCAGTCTGCTCCCAAGATTAGTTTCTTAGGTGAAATTTTAAGAGTAGGGGTTAATGTATAAAAATCTCAAAAGCATAAAAATCTTGACGGCCCCCTCGGGGGGGAGATACTCTGGGTTTGGAGCCACCCAGTCAAGTGGGAGTAGTTAGGGGGAATTCCGGGGATAGTTACTGTAATAGAATCCGGAGGCAGTTTATGGGAATGTGGAATCCAATCCTTCCCGGCCGTTTACACCACGGTAACTGCATTTTGTTTTGATTTGTTCTTGAAGCTATGCTAAACTTCTAACCGGAGGTAAATTATATGGAAAAGTCGATAGAAGAGTTGGTATTCATTGTTGAAGAGACGCCCGACGGAGGTTATATGGCTAGGGCCCTGGGGGTTAGTATTATTACTGAAGCAGATGACTTGGAGATGTTACGCTCTCAAGTGCTTGATGCTGTTCAATGCCACTTTACCGAGGAAAAACAAAGGCCGCGCATTATCAGACTGCATATTGTTAAGGATGAGGTATTGGCCTTATGAAACTTCCAAGGGATATTAGCGCAAGAGAATTAGCTAATTTACTCACACGATATGGATATTTAGTTACCCGACAGACAGGCAGCCATCTACGCTTGACTACTCAAATTGGCGGCGAACATCATCTCACCATACCCGCCCATTCTTCTCTTCGCGTAGGAACGCTGAGTGTTATTCTAAATGAAGTCGCTCAGCATCTAAAACAAGACAAATCTGATTTAATTCGAGAATTGTTGGGTTAATTTATGCAACAGCACTATTATACGAGGAGGGAGAGACTATGGAGAAGAATTCGAAAATCAAAAAACTTTCTAAGACCAACACGAAACAAGAGATGTTAGAAGCATATAATACACTTTTACAACAACTGCAGGAAAGAGAAAAAACCGAATTAAAACCAGAATGGAAACAGGGACGGAGCTAACTTGATAACTTAATCGACACATACAAATTCCGGGATGGTTTACTTAATTCGGGTATTTTATTATTTTATTACGTGCCGATCTACCTTCATCAGGCATGAACAAGGCCGGCCAATACTTTTGACTAATCATTTACATGGTATTTTAATCATAAATAATCGGGCCGAGGCAAGCGCGGCCCCTACGATGGGAATTTTGGGGATAGATACTTATTTTCCCCTCCTCTAAAATTCTTCCCAATTTTCTAACTTTCTGCTATAATTAGTGAAATTTATTAATAGGTATTTATCCGGGCAAAGGGGACGTAGTCAGATGGTCAGTTATTGACAATTGTAGGTAAACATGTTAAATTCAGCATATGCCTAGGCAAGGAAGAATAGGGGTATAGTAAGCCTCCTTTTAGAGGCTTTTTAAATTTTACATTTTAATTTTTCGCTTTTCACTTTGCCCGTCTAGCCGGCGAGGCTGGCATTTTTCGTTAAATGGCAAGTAAACCCACGTAAATATTCACTGAACACCGTCCAAATTCTTTTGAATATCCAGTGAATATTCAGTGCAAAATGCAAATTGCAAATTGTAAATTGTAAAAGTTAGAATTAAACACTTGCACACAAAACTCATATCTCTTACCTTTGCAT
>JAHJHM010000075.1 GCA_018823915.1 Candidatus Omnitrophota bacterium | reverse complement strand
GAATATTCAATGCAAAATGCAAACTGTAAATTGTAAAAGTTAAAATTAAACACTTGCACACAAAACTCATATCTCTTACTTTTGCATTTTTCACTTTGCACTTTGCAATTTGCAATAGCATGTGCCTTACTGACTATTTACCTCCTGATACCTTTACCCAGCAGGGTAGGCCTTCCCAATACATTTTAGGGAAGGGCCTTAAAGGAGGGGTCTTATTCATTTAAAAATATGGGTATGCATGCCTTTCTCATCCTGCGTTACCACAAATATCCTCATTGTAGAAGGAGTCCGGGCGAGGAATTCTTTTATTCCTTCTAATCCCATAACAAAAAAAGCGGTAGCCAGGCCATCGGTAGTTGAGCAGTACTCACTGATTACACTCACACTTGAAATATTATTCTGGACAGGATATCCGCTTCTGGGGTCAATTATGTGCGAGTATCGTTTACCCTGTAATTGGAAAAATTGCTCATAATTTCCTGAGGTAGCAATTGCCTCATCAACTAACCTTTCAGTTTCTATTATTTCTTTTGCCCCCTTAGGGTCCTTTACTCCTACACTCCATGGGTTATCCCCATTCTTACCTAAACAATAAATGTCTCCGCCGGCATTTATCAAGGCGCTGTCTATACCTTTTTCTTTTAATTTTAACACCGCCTTGTCAACCATATAACCCTTAGCAATGCCTCCTAAATCAATCTTTAAACCTTGTTTTTTTATCAATACGGTATTCTTGTGATAATTGATCTCTAAATTATGCATACCGCAAGTCCTTTTTAATTTTTCAACCTCTTCTTTAGAAGGTAATTCTTTTGGCGAATTTTGCCTTATCCATTTTTTCCAGAAATCATATAAACTTCCGCAGCTCACATCAAAAGCATTGTTTGTTAATTGACTAGCTTGTTTTGATAATACTAAAATCTCTATTAATTCCTCAGACGTATTAAAAGGAGTATTGTAAGTTTTATTCAGCCGGGAAATTTCTGATTGAGGATCGTAAAAATTAAAAATTTTATCTAACCGCTTAAACTCTGCATAAACCACACTGGCCGCTTCTTTGCAGGGTGAAGCTACCTCTAGATATGTTCCCGATATTACAAATTTATCCTTGTATAAAGAGGTTTTTGTACAAGAACACAAAATCAAACCATAAACCATAAACCATAAACCATAAACCATAACTTTATGCCTAATTTGTAGATTCATCCCTCGTCCTTCATTTATCAACAATTATCTTCATACTTTATGTTGAGCAGTAACGCGGTTCTTTATCCCTCCCCGGGCAGTAAACTCTCCTATTACCGTTAATTCATAAGGCCGTAAAACTTTTTTTAAATCTTCTAAAATCTTACTTACCGCGTGTTCGTTGTATATTTTTACATTGCGAAAAGAGTAAAAGTAATATTTCAAAGATTTAAGCTCAATAAGCTTTTTTCGGGGGACGTATTTTACGCTAAGGCGGGCAAAATCGGGCAGGCCGGAAAAAGGACAGAGGCAGTTAAATTCATCATTAGTCAATTCTACTGTGATTTTTCGCTTTTGGTACTCATAAGGGATAACCTCTAAAATTGTAGGATCAATATCTTCCTGTAAAAAGAATTTACCCGCTGTCTTTTTTGCCTTTTTCTCTGCGGAAGTAATTTCTCTTTCCTCATAAATCATACGCTGTTATTATAATCCTCAAAAAAAATTCATCAAGAGCTTTATTATATTGCAAAAATATTTATTTTGATATAAAATTATTGTATTAGGGGGGCTATGAGAAAAAAAGCTATTATAATACTCGCTGACGGCTTTGAAGAAATTGAGGCAATAACCGTAATTGATACCTTAAGAAGAGCCGAGGTTGAAATTACAGTTTGCGGCTTAGATACTAAAGAGGTAAAAGGTTCGAGAGACGTTATTGTTGTCGCCGATAGAATACTTAGCGATGATGAGTGATGAAATAAATATAGGAGTTATTCTACTATCATTCCAAGGGAAAATGGCAGGCGAAAAATCTACTGTCTTTTTGAATCAACCGCGGCTCTTCCTCCTTGCACCTATCTTTAGCATAAATACATCGGGGGTGAAACCGGCAGCCGGAAGGCGGGTTTAAGGCGCTGGGAACATCGCCTTTTAAAATAATCCTTTTTTTCTTTCTCTCTATGTCCAAGCTGGGAGCGGCAGAAAATAAAGCCTGGGTGTAAGGATGCAAAGGATAAGTAGAGAGTTCTCCGGGGTTGGCTACTTCTACAATCTTTCCCAAGTACATTACTGCCGCCCTATCACTCATACACTCTATGACTCTTAAATCATGAGCGATAAATATATAGGTAAGGCCAAGCTCCTGCTGTAATCTTTTAAGTAAATTTAAAACTTGAGCCTGGATAGAAACATCCAAAGAAGAAACAGGTTCATCAAGTACAATTAGTTTAGGGTTAAGAATGAGCGAGCGGGCAATACTTATTCTCTGCCGCCCTCCCCCGCTAAATTCATGAGGATAGCGCGAAAGGTCGTTTTCTGAAAGGCCGACTTCAGTTAAAATTTTTCGCGAAAGCGAGAGGATATTTTTCCCTTTTTTCCCCGGCATAAATTGGACCAACCCTTCCTGAATAATCTTTGCTACGGTAAAACGTGGATCAAGAGAATTAAGCGGATTTTGAAAAACAATTTGTAAATCTTTCCTTAAACCGCGCATTCTGTTAGAAGATAACCTGATTAACTCCTCTTTAGCAAAATAAACATCTCCTTCGTCAGGCTTTATGAGCCCTAGAATAACTTTAGCTAAAGTAGTTTTTCCGCATCCCGACTCCCCTACCAATCCCAGAATCTCACCCTCGGCCACAGAAAAACTCACTCCATCAACCGCCTTAATCCAACCCACAGTCTTATAAAATAAACCTCGTTTAATAGGATAATATTTCTTTAAGTTTCTAACTTCAAGTAACATAATTAGTATTTAGTCTAAATACTATTCACTATCCGGCCATAAAACAGCTCACCCAATGCTCAGGTCTCGCCTCAATAAACTCAGGATACCCCTCGGTACAAACTTCTTTTCTCAGGCAACAGCGGGGATGAAAATAACAACCTTTTGGTTTAGAAGACGCGTCAGGCACTACTCCTTGGATTACCTTAAATTCACTTTTACCGGAATTTCCTCGAGGCATACCTCGCGGTATGGAAGAAAATAAAGCTTGTGTATACGGATGTAAGGGATTAGTAAATATCTCATCCTTTGGTGCTAATTCGACAATTCTTCCCCCATACATTATTGCCACACAGGTAGCGACCTGGGAACAAAGAGCTAAATTATGCGTAATAAAAATGAGAGTGAAATTAAAATCCTGTCTTAACTGCGTAAAAAGCTCCATAATTTGAGCCTGAATAGTTACATCCAATGCCGTAGTAGGTTCATCGGCAATGAGTAAGGCTGGATTACAGGAAATAGCCATAGCAATCATGACCCGTTGAGCCTGTCCACCGCTTAGATTATGAGGATAATCTTTAATTCTTATTTCCGGGGGATTTACTCCTACTTTTCTTAAAAGCTCTAATGCCAGAGGGCGAATTTGACTCTTAGAAATATTCTTGTGAATTTTAATCATTTCTTCTATTTGAAATCCTATTGTATATAAGGGATTAAGCGCTGCCTGGGGCTCCTGAAATATCATAGAAATCTTATTGCCTCTTAATCTTCTCATGCAAGGAGAAGAAAGTTTAAGCAAATCCTCACCCTCAAAGAAAATTTGCCCCTTAACAATTTCACCCGGCGGCGCGATAAGCCTCATTATCGAGCTTGCTGTAACAGACTTGCCGCAAGCCGACTCTCCCACCAGCCCTAAAACTTCTCCCTTTTTTACAGAAAAACTCACCCCCTCGACTGCCTTTATCACCGAACCTTGAGTGTAAAAATAGGTATGTAAATCTTTAATCTCTAAAATATTCTCCATTATTATTTGTATCTCGCCAAGCGTATCTCGTTTTTTTCTTGCTGAATTCTCCAGTGCTGAATTTAACTATAAACTATAAACCATAAACTATAAACTATTTTGGCATCTTAGGGTCAGATACATCTCGAAGGCCATCGCCTAAAAGATTAAACGCCATAACCGTGATAAAAATAAACACTCCCGGAATGAGTATCCAGGGATGAAATTTTATTTGAGCGATTGCCATGCTTTCGGATAAAAGATTTCCCCAGCTGGCATAAGGATCCTGTATACCCAAACCCAACAAGCTCAACGCGGACTCACCTAAGATATATCCCGGGATTGAAAGCGTTGCCGCGACAATCACATAAGAAAAAGTATGGGGAATAATATGGCGCAGGATAATTTTAGCATCAGGAACCCCCAATGCCTTCGCTGCCAGGACAAACTCTCTTTCCCGCAAAGATAAGGCCATACCTCTTACCACTCTGGCTATTCCCGGCCAGCCGATAAAAGACATTATAAGTACAATGAGAAAATATATCTGCACCGAGGTTAATGAATAAGAGAAAATACTTCGCAAGGCCAGCATCAAATAAAACCCGGGAATTGCCATGATAATCTCACAAGCCCTCATGATTATATTGTCAATTCTACCGCTGAAATATCCCGAAATCCCTCCAATAAATACACCGATTATAAGCGATATAAGCACACCTACCAAGCCGATAGAAAGAGAAACTTGACCGCCATAAAAAATACGGGAAAAAAGGTCTCTGCCCCGTGAATCTGCCCCCAGTAAATATATCCGAGCCTCGCCCTCTACGCCAAAAAGATGTACGTTGGTTTTAAATAATCCAAAAATCCGGTAATCATCTCCTCTCATAAAAAACTTCAAAAAGTATTTTTTAGATTTGTCTTGGCGGTAAACACGATTATAAAACTCATCAAACCTATAACTGGTTAAATATACAAATGGCCGGCTGATTTTGCCTTCATTAAAAAAATATATTTTTGTGGCAGGTGCATAGCTTAAAACTCTATTCTCATTGTCAAAATGATATGGGGCAATAAATCCGGCAAAAATAGCCGATGCATATAAGAAAACAAGCACATAGAAAGAAATCATAGCTAATTTATGCCGCCTCAGTTTCCTAAACCCTGTGTTGGTGGGCCTTTTAATTTTGCAATTTGCAGTTTGCATTTTTAGCTATAAACTACCTATTTATTTTGGCATTCTTAGCCATAAACTATAAACCATCAACCATCAACTATCTCTCTATATTGTTGTTTTGATATCTTTAGCCATAAACCATCAACCATAAACTATCTCTCTATATTGTTGTTTTGGTCTCTTTGGCCATAAACTATAAACCATAAACTATAAACTATCTATATTGTATCCTCGGGTCTACCCAGGCTAGAAGAATGTCTGCTATTAAATATCCGATAATTAAAAGAAAGCCGGTCATTAATAAATTACCGGCAAATAGAAACAAATCCTGGGTCATCACCGCTTCCAGCATTAATGAACCAAGCCCCGGCCAACTACAAATAATCTCGGTTAGTGCTGCCCCGCTTAATAACCCCGATAAAGCGCCGCCAAAAATTGTCGCCATAGGATTAATCGCGTTTCTCAAAGCATGAACGTATACAACTCTATTTTCTGAGAGTCCCTTGGCTCTGGCCGCGGTAATATACTGGCTGCGAAGCACTTCCAACATATTCGCCCGCATAAGCCGCTGTAAACCGGCAATACTGGAAGTACCTAAAACTACAACAGGAATAATTAAGTGTTTGACTAAATCCCAGAATTTGCCCAAAAAAGAGAGCTGTGGATAATTTAAAGAACGCATGCCTCCAGTAGGTAAAATTCCGGTTAGAGAAGCTATATATAAAAGGATTAAACAAAAGAAAAAATTAGGAATAGAAAGCCCGATAAAAGACAACAAAGAGACAAATTTGTCGCCAATTTTATATTGGCGCACAGCGCAATAAATCCCTAAAGGTATTGCCAGAAGCCAGCTAAAAAGAAAAGCAGAAAAAGATAAAACAAAAGTGTTAAATAATCTTGTCTTTAGTATACTTATCACCGGTCTTTTATAAGCAAAAGAATATCCCAAATCTCCCTTAGCAATATTACTCAGCCAATAACAATATTGAATGAAAACGTTTTTATCTAAATGATATCTTTCCTCATAAAGCTTTATCGTCTCTTCGGAAATTTGAGGGTTTTGCTTTAAGGTATCAAAATAATTTCCCGGGGCAAGATTAATGGCAATAAAGCCGATAAAAGTCATAATTATTAAAAGAGGGGCAAGAGAAAGAAGACGGCGAATAATGTAGGCAACCATGAATTAGTTTATAGTTGATGGTTTATAGTTTATGGCTAAAGATACCAAAGAGATAGTTTATGGTTGATAGCTAAAAATGCAAAAATTAAAGGGCTAGCTTATGGCTAAATCTATTCATTAAGTCAGTCACTTCGTGATTTAGAAAGTTTGCTGAGCATTTTAGCTATAATTTCGGCTTTTTTATAAAAATCTTCAAAAATTTCTTTGGTTAAAAAGTTATTATCTAAAGCTGCGAATAGCTAGCTTACCGTTTCATACAGAGACCCAATGGCTATTTCTATAAACCTTTTAAAATCAGCATTTCCGAATCTGCTTGTAGCCCCACTAATATTCGAAAGGACAGAGATTATACTTTTTCTAATGTGCTGAGTTAAACCAAATTGTTCTTCTTTCGGAAAAGAAGCTGTAACTTTATAAATTTCTTTTAGAAATTCTCTTGTTTTCTGCCAAACCTCAAGTTTCTCAAAACTAAACATTGTTTTAGTTTATTGTTTATAGTTGATAATTTATGACTTTGTTTTGTTTGCTATAAACAATAGGCCATCAACTCTCAACCATTTTCTGCTGCAAACTATCCCCTATAAACTATTTCTTTGATTTCCAGCCATACACTATACACTATGCACTATGCACTATGCACTATTCTCTAATGTAGATTTCTTCCAAATTATGAAAGGCTCCTCCGTAAGAAGTGGGGTTTAAATTGCCGAATTTATTTCTCACGGCAAAGATGCTTGCCGGAAGCGCTGTATAGATAAAAGGTAATTTTTGGGCAACAATTTCCTGCCAGCGGTCATAAATAGCTTTTCTCTTTTTCTTTTCTAACTCCTGCACTCCTTGATTAAAGATTCTGTCAATTTCCGCTTCCCAGTCTGTCGCGGCAACAATCTGTCTGGGATACCACATATGAAGATGCCCGCTTGACTGCCAGACATTATTCCCAAAATGCGGCTCGATACCGCCGGTAAGCCCAATCATCACCGCGTCCCAATCATAAGTAGAATCTAACTTGCTTACTAACTGATTAAACGCCAGAGGTATAAAATTTACCTTAAATCCTAATCTTTCTAAATCTTTCCTTACAATATTGGCAATTTTAACCCGCTCGGTATTATCGGCATTGGTAAAAAGATTAAACTCTATTATGTTACCCTGAGAGTCTTCGGCCTTACCGTCTCCGTTACGATCATAAATTCCTATTAGTTTAAGAATCTCTTTTGCTTTATTAATATCATACTTATATTTAACTACATTAGGATTATAGAAAAATCCGGCCGAAGGACTCATGCTTGAGTTTTGAACAGACCCTAGGCCGTTCATCACTATATTAATAATTGACTCCTTATCTATAGCAGAAGCAACAGCTTTTCTAAACTCAACATTAGTAAACCACTTTAGTTTAACGGGATTAACATAAAATTTATTAGTTTGAGGATTTTTATCTCTATTTTGATTAAATACTAAAAAATTTGTTCCAAAAGCAGGGCCGGTATTGTAAACGGTAAAGTTACTCTCTTTTTCTTTTGGTTTTAAAAAAGGGAAATCCTGCCCGCGCATACCAAAATAATCAATTTCTCCTTCTTGGAATTTTAACAGGGCAATGTCTTGATTTTGTACAATTATATAGATAATTTTACTAAGGTAGGGTAAAGAATTACCTAAATCATCCTTTCTCCAATAATAGGGGTTCTTCACTAAAACGACTCTTTCTCCCGACAATAAACTGTCCAGCTTAAATGGGCCGGTTCCGATAATATCGTTTGGTTTTGCATCTAACCCCCAATGATAATTAAACTTACCTTTAGAAACTACTTCCTCTAAAACGTGGCGAGGAAGAATTTCCTGAGACATGCTGCGTAAAAAAGGGGCAAATTTACAGGAAAGAATAAATTTTACCGTAAACTTATCTATTTTTTCTACTTTAGGAGTCTTTCCCTCTATGGTGAAGATATCTCTCGCGCTTGAAGGGATATCAGGATTGCAAATTAATTGATTAAAAGTAAACACGACATCGTCGCTGGTAAAAGGCTTTCCGTCGCTCCAGCGGACATCCTTTCTTAAATTGAACGTCCAAACCAAACCATCCTCGCTTACTTCCCAAGAAGTTGCAAGATTGGGCTTAACTTCTAAGGTAACTCCATCGGTCTTAGTCAAGCCTTCAAAAATAAGCCCGGTGATAGCTGTAGTAGAGGTTTCTTTGGCGAGAATGGGATTAAATGATTTGGGTGAACTGGTAACAGCTAAAACTAATTGGCCGCCGTATTTTCCTTCCTTTGGAATTTGGATTTCTGAAGATTGCTTTCCGGTTTGAGAGAAAACAATGAGAGGAAAAATTAACAAGAAAAATGCAAAAAAACCGGCTTTTAGTTCGGGGGACACCATACTTAATTATTTCTTTTTGGTCATGGTTTCTTCTTTTTTAAACCACTTCCGGCAAGTTTTTGTAGTTTTTCAATAAATCTTATTCCACTTTTTTGTTCATACGCTAATAATTAAGTGTGGTGTCCCCTGATTACTGGACTATCTCAAGAGGGTAGAGAAAAGGCTTATCCAAAACAACTCCTGCCCGCCAATCTCCTTCCTGCTCATTACACCAACATACTTTTCCTTCCAGGGTAAAGGGAACTTGCTTTTTAGTAATAAGGTTTATTCGAAGTATTGCGCCCATAGATAAGTCACTATCCGCGGTCAATCCTAAACCAAAAATACTTACGTCGTGACACTCCACTTTGCCAGAATTATCATGGGAAGATGAAAAATCACCGGTTAAAAAACAAGGGTGCCTTTGATACAGTCTTTTTTCTTTAAAAATTGTTTTTTCCATAAGCCACGGCCTCCTTATGAGAATAAAGCAATTGTCAAAACTATTTACGCTTTATGCATTTAAAAACTCTAAACACTAAACTCTAAATAAACTCAAAATTGATAAAATCCAAAACTCCAAATCAGAAGTTTTAGATTTGGAGAATTTGGGTTTTGGGTTTGTTTAGGATTTAGGGTTTCGAGTTTAGAGTTTAACATGGTTAATGTTTATTTTCCCCCATCTCTTCTTATTTTATATAGGCGCGGATGATTTTCTGCTCTTTCAAGGGTTTATTCGAAGAATCTGTGGGGACATTTTCTATTTTTTCAACTACACTGTAGCCGGAAATAACTTCTCCAAAAATGCTATGGCGCATATTAAGCCAAGAGGTAGGAACAGTAGTAATAAAAAATTGACTGCCGTTGGTATTGGGCCCGGAATTAGCCATAGCCAAAAGCCCTGGCCGGTCAAATTTTACATCAGAGCTTACCTCATCGGAAAAAGGCTTTCCCCAAATTGAGCTTCCGCCTGTTCCTGTACCTGTAGGGTCTCCGCCTTGAATCATAAAATTTTTTATTACCCGGTGAAATATTATTCCCTCATAATAACCTTTCTCTACCAACGCTATAAAATTCTCACAAGCCTTAGGAGCTACTTTTGGCATCAATTTAATTTCAACCTCCCCTTGATTAGTTTCTAAAATTACGATTTTCTCTTCACCAGCCTCAACCTTACCGCAACCTGTGTTAATAAAAATTGCTACTGCCAACAAGATCAAAAACTTCTTCATTAGTTCCTCCATTATTTTGGAGAGATCTCGCCGTTCGTTATCTTCGCAAGCATCCCCTCAACTGTAATACTTTTAGTGTCATATTCCGGCTCGGACGGAGCCTCGCCGGAATCCGTTGTTTTTCTCTAGATATTACGCTAAGCCTTCCCCCTTTTCGGGTTGGAAGGTTTATCGTTAGAGGAAAACAACGGAGAGGGGGAGATTCGAACTCCCGAACCCTTTCGGGTTACGTGTTCTCCAAACACGCGCACTCAGCCGGACTATGCGACCTCTCCTCCGAAAAAAAGTAATTATCCAGGGTTATCCTCTATTTTTTTCGGCGCTTCTTGTAAAAATCGGTTATTGCCTTATAAATTTGGCCGGGGGTATCGGCGACCTTAAAAAGGTTAAGGTCTTCTTTAATCAAAACCCCCCTTGATATTAATTTATCCTCAAGCCAACCTATTAAATTTTGCCAGTACTCTTTATTTACCAATACTACAGGAATTGGCTCGATACGCTGAGTTTGAATTAACGCTAAAGACTCAAACAATTCATCTAAAGTGCCAAAGCCGCCGGGAAAAACAACCACAGCCGAGGAATATTTGGTGAACATAACTTTACGCACAAAAAAATAGTGAAATTCTAAAAGATAATTTATATAAGGATTAGGTATTTGCTGTTCAGGAAGAAGAATGTTTAAACCTATAGAATTCCCGCCGGCATCATAGGCTCCTTTATTTGCCGCTTCCATTATCCCTGAACCTGCGCCGGTAATTATACTGTAACCTTTTTGAGATAGAAGATAGGAAGTTTTATAAGCTAACTTATAATCAGGGCGAGTTTTGTCTGTTCTGTGGGAGCCGAAAAAAGAAACCCCTTTCTTTACTTCCGAGAGGCTCTCAAATCCTTCCACAAATTCGCTCATAATGCGGAAAATTCTCCAGGTATCAGAACGAAGATAATCGCCCTTGAAAGTTGATTTTAACTTTGTTAGTTTAGAAAAATTACTTTGTTTAGCTGCCTTTTTTTTCATCTAAACTACCAACTTCTCGGCGATATCGCCCACTATAGGCATCCGCTTGCATTTACCGGTAAGGGAAGAATAAATTCCATATAGAGAAAAACTCAAAAAGATAATTAATCCTGTAACATAAAACACAACTCCTATCAATGGAATCAGAGATAATGCCCAGAAAACGACCCCTGCGATAAAGACAACTATCCCCTGCCGGGCATGAAAATGGGCAAAGCGGTTATCTTTCTTGAAAATAAAAGTTAAAATCCACAGGCAAAACACATAAGATAACGCGGCAAACGGCGCGCCTTCCTTTATCTCACCCTCATCCAGCTTTAATTCTTCCACCTTTTTTACTTCTTCCATCTTTAAACCTCCTTAATTCTCCGCCTTGGGCGGAGAATTAATCCCGAAGCGCTTCTGAAAAATGTCGCAAGAGATTTTTCAGATATTTAGGCGCGAGGGACAATGTCCAAGTTCAACTATACTAAGCCCGCAATTTATGCACATAAATTGCTCAGGCGTTTTGATCCTCAAGCACATTCATTTCGTTCAGTGTAAACCTCTTCAGCTAACAGATAAAGAAAACTCTTTGTGTTCGCCTGTAGCTTCATTGATAACTGAGAGTTTACCCATATCCTCGCGCTGCAGCTGTTCATTTGCGTTTAGAAGTTCGATGCCATAAATTGTTCCATCCGCGGCCATATCTACAGCCAATTCATCGCTGATGTGTATAGTTTCCACTTCTTTACTTTTCTCATGAAATCTAATATAGGCGATATTGTAACGAGGATCATACGTAAGTCTCATAATATCAAAATTTTGGGAAACTCGATTATATTATACTTAAGTTTCGGCCAAAAGCAATAAAAAACCCCGCACCCGATTTTCTGGGTGCGGGGTTAATTCTCAATAGATAGTAAACTTAGAAGCTTACGCTGACTCCGCCTCTTACAGAATAAGCTGTGCTGTCGTTGTCGTGAGTAAATAAACTCCCGGGGATGAAATAAGCGCCGGTAAGTTTTAGTTGTACATCTTCGGTGTAATCATAGACAGCATAAACGTCGATTTCATCACCAATGTCTTTCTCGTTTCTGTCAACTCTATAGGTCTGGCCGGATGCAGGGCCCACTGTAGGTTTAAAAGTAGGAAGAGCAGCAGTAGTAGTAAGATTCTCTGCCAGCCATGCGCGCACATAAACCATCCCTAAAGTAATATCTTCTCTGGGCATATAGGAACCGGTTAGCTTTATTGCCTGAGTATTACTATTGGTAAATAAAATGTTGATAATCTCAGCCAGGGCCTGGTCTTCGAACAAAGGATCCCAAGCATTATTAGCATCATTACCCATATCATCATCACCGCTTAAGTAAGCATAAGATAGGCCGACTTTAGCATTATAATCATTTAAGAAACGGTACTCTGAATCCAATGAAACCGCAAAAGCGCTTACGTCACGATGAGCAGTGGCGGTATCCTCACCAAACTGATACGCGCCCTCAGCAGCTAAAGTTAAGTTATCGGTAGGGTCAAACTGAGTCCTTGCTCCCACAGTGTAGGTTTCCTGTCTTTCAGCACCTCCACCACGATTAGCACTGAAAAAGTAGCCTTCGGTTACGCCATTATAAGAACCCCAGGCATAGGCTAAATTTGCTCCTGCTAAAGTGACATCGTCACTACTGTTAGTAATTCCCTCAGACACCTTAGCAAAAATTATATCTAAAGTATAAGGAGAATAATCTAAAATTGCCCGGATAGCATCAAAGGATTTTCTTAGAGATAGATCACTAATTACTGCAGGAACTTTCACTTCTGTATCAACACCAGCACCAGCAGCAGCAGTCTGGTTAGTATCGGGATCACCAACAATCAAAGCACTGCCATAGCGCAAATTCTGACGGCCGACAATTAAAGTGAGAGGTTCATACAAAAATTCTCCTAATTGGACATAACCCAAATCCAGAGCAATATTTGTCCCTGAATCGGCTTCATTATTTTCACTTCCCCACAATCTCTCATTAATCAAGCGAATTACCGCGCTCACATTCTCAGTTAAATCAGCATCAATTCTTAGGCGTATCTGAGAGAAAAGAAAATGATCATCGTTGTGATCCGGACTTCCTAGACTAAAATCTCTCATTACTGCTTCAGTAGCAATATCTCCGCTCACCTTGATATTTTCCACTTCGGCAAAAGCAGAACCAAGAAGAGCAAAAGACAAAACCGCCGCGAATACTAACAACTTTTTACCCATTCTTTACCTCCTTTTTTACAACCATATTACTTACGTTTTTAATTTATTTCAACAAGGTTGATTACTCCCCTAAACTTTTTAAGGGACACCTTAGTTGTTATTATATCTATGCTGTATCATCCTTTTTACTGACAATCTTTAAACCTTAACCCTTTCCTCACCTCCTTTCTCGGCTTAAGACTGTCTTTGGATGTTATATCAATTTTTACTCTCAAAGAACTTATACAGTTTTAACAAATAATCCCTATTTTGTCAAGTATTTTTCTTGAAAAATTTTTACTCTAAATAAAGATCGATTCTGTCTGCTTTCGCCTCCCGTATCCGGTAACTTAAGGGGGGGGCGATAATAGAAGAATTTATGATGTGTTTTTCTCCCCCTGCTTGCACAATTATCGTTTTTACTTTACAGTTTTTAAAAGTGTCGGTTCTCCTAGGGTTGTGATAGACGACTAAAATGGAAGAAAATAATTTAAAGGCAAAACAATTTTTCTCAATAGTGATTTCTTCTCCTTGTAAATCAATCGTTTCTTCTTTTGTGGTAAACATTCTTGCCTCTAAAATTGGGGAAAATTGTATATGAAGCCCGGCATCATCAACAAAAAAAGGCCTTCGGCCTAAACATAACAACATCCAGATATTCAGCAGCTCAACGGTCGCGCCGCTAAGCCGGGCGATAAACCCCTTGCCCCATAAGCTCTTGTCAGGATAAGCGCTTGAAACGATAAAAGAAGAATTCTCTAAGATGTTTCTTCCGTATTTTTGGGGGTCAAAAAAGCATACACAGCAATTATAAAAATCACTAAAGAATTCCCGATACTGCCCGTTCTTTAGCACTTCCAGGAGATACTTATACTCCATATGCAGCCAGATTGATTCATTCTCAAGCCAGCCGGGGACGAATATACGGCTTCGGCCGATTTCTAAAGATTCATTTTCCAGGGAGGCATTTAGGCGGTACATCTTTAATTCCTTATCAAAAAGCTCTGATTTCTTTACTTTGGGGTATATACTCTTATCAGCCTCTACTTTTAAAGCGTGCATTGGCCCTTGGAGGAATAGAGGCAAGTTTCTTCTGACAAATTCTAAAGGGATAACAGCCTTATTACTTGAGCGATATTTCGTAACCGCGTAAGTAAAATATGTAAAATAAAGGCCGCTTTTTTTATCCTTTGCCTTATCTATGCCGAGATTTAATTTAACGACTAACCTTTGGGTAAATCTTTCTAAGCTTTCTATTTTAACCTGCCTTTCTTCTCCCAGAAGGCAGGAAAAAGTTTCTTGACGAAAGTTCTCTTTTATAAAATTTGCTTTATCCCACCATAGATAATCACGTTTTCCTGTTTTAGAAGAAAAATAATCTTTAATTAACCTGTTTAGGCGGTTAAAAAAAGAGAAAACTTCTTTAGGAAGGGTTATCCTCTTAGTACCGCCCTCGCTTAACTGCTTCAACCCTCTAAGCAGCAACAAGCAGGCCCTTTTTATCTCTAAAGTTTCACATAAAGAAGAACCAAGGAGCGCAGGCAGGCCGTTTAAAGAATCGCACCAGCCGGGTTTACCCGCTTCCATCTCTACGCCAATACCCTCAGGGTCAAGACCGGCAGATTTATTTAATATTAAGGTAAGCAGTTTAACCGTTAAACTTATTTTGACGATTCTTCCTTTCTTTGTCCTTAAAAAGTTTTTAAACCTCTTTCTTTTATGTATAGCTGATTTCTTTTGACTATCCTCCTCTATTGCCTGCCCCTGATAAACATCATCTCCTTTTAGCCGCAATCTTGCCTTTCTCCTTCTTACTCTATACTCATCATCCCAGAAACAATAATCCTTGCTTAAAAATAAATCTCCTACCGCATCAGGATAGAAATAAAGAAAATTTTCTATTAAATCCAGATTATAATGCCAGTGGTCTATCCAAAAACCGGTATCAAAAGAAGCCGCGGGCTCTTTAGTGGCCCCTTTAAGCAACGCTTTTACTAATTCTTCTCTTTTTTCTACTTTTATTCCCGCCTCGGATAAACCAGTGAAAAACTCTCCCAAATAAAAACCTTCTTTCATCAAAGAAAGTATCTCGCGGCTTTCTATTTTAAACTCTTTTAGAATAATAGAGGCAGCTGCTTGGTTAAAAAATAATTTTTCTCCTTTAACTATCAGTGGGTTATACCCGTCGATTTTAATAAAATTAAGGAAGTAGATGATATTTTTTCTCTTAATAAAGGGGTTAAAAAATAAATCCAGGCGGCGGTTTTGATTAATATCGCGATAATTTCCCTCACCCTCAGAAAAACAAGAAGGGAGCAATTTAAAATTGTTATAGTCTCTTTCTAAGTCACCGTGTTTACGGGAGAAGATATAATAGGTAAGATCGCCGTCAAATTTATGAGGGTATCCTCCTCTTAAAATATTGTCTAAATAAGTAGCCTTTATATAATGATTAAACCTTTTTGAGCCGGAAGCGCAAAAAGCGCTATTTTTTATCTGTTCAATAATCTTTTCGTTTTCAGCCTCTTTTTCTCCTAAAAAATTAGAATTTAGCAAGGGGGTAAATTCATTTATCAATTCCGGCTTGGCAGATGCTCCAAAAATACTATAGAAAATTTTTTCCTCGTCAGGCTTTAAACTCCAGGCAAATGAGCTGAACGAACAGGGGGTTTTGCCGCAAGTTATCTGGTTTATCGGAGTTTTAAACTGACTATTAAAAAATTTTACCGGATAAAGGTATGATGTATCGTGAGCGAATATCGCCTGTGGATCAACAATAAGATAGGGAGCTATTTTCTTTTCTCTTTCTTCATAAAAAGAATAGTTAAAATTTGCCCCCTTGATATATTCCGTCTGGCTGGTATCTTTAGGGTCAACTATTAATCTAAATAGGGCTAAATTACCGGAAACGTTTGCGCGCATCCATGCCTCCAGAGTTCTTGATATATCTTTTAGAAATACGTTCGCGCAACCAAAAGGGATAATGCGGCTAAGCCCGTCAAGCACTTCTAAGTTTACTGCTTTGGCAGAGATATTTTTTATAGAAAGCACCCTTACCAAGGCCCCCAATGGGCTGTTAGGCAGGGTAAAATACTTAACCGAAAAATTTAAGCCTAAAGAATGGTTTGTTTTTTGAATTTCAAAGGATGAACTTTTAATGATCATTGCCTCATCCCGCTGGTTTTGAGAAACAACGCGAAACGGTTCATAGTAAGTTTTACCGTCAATCTTTAAAAAGGTACGGAAGCCTAAGAAAGGCACAAAACTATAAGCTTTATTGGCAGGGAAGAATTCAGCGATTGAGTGGTTTTTATCTCCAATGCCAAAACTTACCACCCCTTGAGCGCGGTTTGCATAAAAAACCCAAACAGGAACTCCCCACACTCCGGCAATCCCGGGAAGAAAATTAGAAAATGGGTGAGTGCTGTTGTAATTTTTAATGGTACAACTGCCATCGTCGGCGAGATGGTAATCTTTATCCATTTTTGATTTGTTTAGCCTGCCGGCAGGCAGGCAGGGGTTTAATTTTACTCACCGGGGTTAAGAAGGCCTCCGGAGATAACTAATTTTATTGCTTCCTCTGCCGGCATCTGTAAAAAAATTAAATCTTCCTTAGGGACAATAATCGTAAAGCCGGTTAAAGGGTATGGGGAAGAAGGGATAAAAACATTACAAAGCTCCCTGCCTATCTTTTCTTTAAACTGAGTTGAACTTTCGCCGGTAATGAAACCCAAAGAGTAAATTTCTTTGCGGGGATATTGCACTAAAACAGCGGTTTTAAACGCTTTTTCAGAAGGTAAAAAAAGAAAATTAACTATTCTTCTAACAGGAAAGTAAATTTTATTAACCAAAGGCATTCTAAAAAGCATACCCTCTATCCACTTAAAAAGGCGCATGCGGGAAAGATGGATGAGCAGCCCAAGAGTAAAAACGATTAAAAGAACGATAATAAGCCCCAATCCGGGGATTTGTAAGCCTATGTGTTTCTTTAAAATTTCATTGATAAACTTGCCTAAGAATCCATCAGCAAAATAAAACAAACTGGCTATCACATAAGCTGTAATTATTACAGGGATAATTGCCGCTAAACCGGTAAGAAATATTTTTTTTAACGAGGGCACGCGAATTTTACTCTTCATCTACCCAACAGGGTGGCCTGTTGGCCTACCCAGAATACCTTTCTGCCATTTTCCTTAATAAGCTTAAACACCACCTCAACTACTTTTGAATCATATTTTAGACCCATACCTTCTTCTAATTCTTCCTGAGCTTTATCTATACCTAAAGCCTCACGGTATGGCCGATAATGAGTCATTGCTTCTAGGACATCACTCACTGCTAAAATGCGCGCCTCCTGGATAATCTTATCCCCTTTCAATTTGCGTGGGTAACCGGAACCGTCTAACCGTTCATGGTGCTGATACACTATCTCAGCTAAAGGAAAAGGGAATTCAATATCTTTAATAAGATTGTAGCAGTTGACTACGTGTTCTTGAATAAGGCAATATTCCAAGCGGCTTAATTTCCCCGGTTTATTCAAAATATCCAGAGGAATACTTATTTTTCCCAAATCATGAAGCTCTCCTGCCAACCTCATCCCTAAAAGGCGGTTTTCATCCCAACCCAATACTTTCACTATACTTTCGGCAATGCTTGCTACATGGCGGGTATGACTAAAAGTATAAGGGTCGCGCAACTCTAAAGCCTTTCCCAGGATTGTTAAGGCATTTATTAACATAGTAATCCGTTCTCTCTCTAAATTAGCATAGGTGGTCATATCTCTGGTTATCCCCATAGTCCCGATACTTTTTCCTGTTTTATCATACATGGGGATTTTTGTCGTAATTACCTGATTCCAGGTACCATTGGGAAGAAGAGTACGTTCGATTTTCCCTACAATCGGCCTTCCCGTGGCTAAAACAGATTTATCGTCCTCAAACATCTGCTTTGCCTGATCATACGGAAAAAAATCAAAATCAGTCTTGCCAATTATCTCTTTAATGTCAAGCCCCATCCCTTTAACGTAAAATTTATTTGCTCTTATAATACTATTACTAAGGTCTTTAAAATAAACAGCGTCGGGGATATTGTCAAGAAGCCCCTGAAGGAGATCTTTTTCCAAAGATAATTCTTCCTGAGCCTTTTTGGAAGTATCTTTCATATGCGTTTTAAATCTGCGTCTACCGATGGAGAAGCAGGGGCGGCTTTTCTTCTTTTCTCGTCAAAATAATCTAATTCACTTAAAGGCAGTATTACTGAGGTAGCAATATTAGTTAGATGAGCGACTAACCGCTTAAAGTATCTCGCTATGAGAGTAAAGCAAACCGCTTCATTTACGGAAAAACTGCTCTTTGCTAATTCTTGAACAATTTTATCACACCTTTTTGCTATATCTCTCTCATACTTCCAAGACATAACCGCCTTATCCTCATCTGATTCAATAAACGCAGCTTTAGCCTGCTTAAAAAGTTCTGATATTTTTTCTTCAATATTACTAAATAATCCTGAATATTTCTCTTTATTAATCGGCTTATCCAAAAAATTAGCTACTTCCAAAAGGTTCTTGGAATAATCTCCCAGCCTCTCGGCATCTTTTACGACACTCATCAGGAGCAAACACGTAGACACGTCAACCGAGGGTTGAAGGGAAAGGTGTTCAATGATTCTTTTACGGATATCTTTTTCCAAATCATTTACGTTTCTGTCAATGTCATATATTTTTTTCTCTAAATCCTCTTCTTTTTCGTTATGAAGAAGCCGGCTGCACACAGAAATAAACATACTATGGGAATCCTCTAGCATATTTTTAAAATCTTCTAATACCTGGTTTAAAAAATCTTTGCCCTTGAAAAACTGTAATAAATTCTTAAACATCTTTTTTCTCCTCAATGAGACAGGCGTTTTTTTACTAAAAAATGCCTAGTCGAATTGATCCCGAAGCGCTTCTGAAAAATGTCGCAAGAGATTTTTCAGATATTCAGGCGCGAGGGACAATGCCTAAAGTCAACTCGTAAATATTCACTGAACACCGTCCAAATTCTTTTGAATATCCAGTGAATATTCAGTGCAAAATGCAAATTGCAAATTGTAAATTGTAAAAGTTAGAATTAAACACTTGCACACAAAACTCATATCTCTTACCTTTGCATT
>JAHJHM010000074.1 GCA_018823915.1 Candidatus Omnitrophota bacterium | reverse complement strand
GCACTTTGCAATTTGCAATAGAATGTACTCTACTGACTATTTACCTAAGCTCATTCTGCATTTTTCATTTTTCATTTTTCACTTTGCACTTTGCAATAATATGTGCTTTACTGACTATTTACCGTCCAGCCTTGACGTAATGGGGCATAAAAGTCAGTCTCAATATCTCTTCTCTATTGCTGTATTAGGATAGTAATGTTTGAGAATCTCTTTATAGCTATAGCCTTCTTCTGCCTGCCTCATTGCTCCTTCCTGACACATTCCTGCTCCATGACCAAAACCTGCCCCCCAGAAAAATAACATTTGTGGTTCTTTTTGGGGAGAAAACTTTATCTCTGCGCGAAAGGCGCTGCTTCTTAATTTATCAAAGTAATCTCTTATTGTTAAATCTTTATTTAGAGTTGTTTTTTCTAAAGACGTAGCTACTTCTATTGTTTTATAACGAAAACAATCTCCCTTACTTTTAGGTAAAATACTCTTTAAATTACTTAATTTAAAACCAAAAATAAGAAAAAAATCTTCCGAATCATAAACTCTCTGCCAGCGAAAATTGCCTTTATTCAAAGTATGGGAACAAAAACTTTTTCGCTCTTGTTTAAACCATAATTCTTCCTGATAAGGAGAAAAAGAAGAAATTTCACAATTTTTGCTATCAAATTTGCTCACTAAGTACTCTCGCGCGCCAAACGCGTCTGCCCGCAAGCACCCTCCACAATTAGCATGATAAAATACTTCAATAGGGCTTCCCTTGTAGGTAATAATTTCTCCTCTTGTTTCTTTCACCGCCTCTGTGGTAGGCAAAGTCTCTACTGAGGCTCCCTGATAAACCTGACAATGCACGTCAGAACAGCAATCAAAACCCTCTTTTCCATGCCTGCCTAAAGCACGGGAAACAACCGTTCTTGCTGCTACAGCCTGAGCCTTTAAGGCCTCTGGTTTAGCCTTAGAAGGAATTTCCGCAGGTAAGACTCCGTAGAGATACTCCTCTATACTTACAATATTAATTAAGGTCATACCCCCTTCTCTGGCTACTATTTTTAAATCTCCCCGGTAAGCTCTATCTATTTCTTTATGCCAAAAACTTCCCTTGCCATAAATTAAATTTAAAATGTAGAAAGGAACGTTGTCGCCCTTGATTTCCAAAGGACTGGAAAACCTCTTATAAACAATATCTTTCTCGTAATCACTGAGTACGAATTCTTCACCCTTAAGAGTTACGGTATAAAATTTATCTCCCTCTCCCGCGAAAACATTTCTGCCGCAAGTAAATTTAAAGTTTTCTCCGGTACGAAAGCTGAATTTTTTTAAATTTTTAGCAAGGCCTACCCTAATCAGGGGAGAATCCTGCTCCCGTTTATAACAAGTTAAGATTAACTCCTTTCTCTTTTTCTCCATTTTCTTTAATTCTTGAGCAAAAAACCTTTCTCCCAACTTTTTCTTGACCACTGCCAATTTTTCTTTTATCTTTTTATTCTGAGGATAGAAATTTATTGCTTTAGCTAAGTAACGGTACGACTGCCCATAGCTGCCTGTTTTAAAAAAGCACTCTCCCAGATAATAGCAGGCTAGGCGTATACTAGAATCAGCAGAAATAGCTTGGGAGAAAAATTTTTCTGCTTGGGCGTATTTTCGCTGGCGGTAATAAATTTTCCCGCAGCGATAAAGGACAAGGCTGGTTTTTTTAAGTTTTATGGACTCAGAATAATTATCTAAGGCAAGAGAAAAATTGCCTAAATCTTCATAAACTAATCCTAAATAAAGAAAGACTAACCAATCTTTATCTTTTAATTCCGTAAAAGCCTTAAGGGCTCTTTTGGAATGACCGGCGAGATAATAAAGTTGTCCCAGATATTTTTTTAATTGGCTATCTTTACTTTTTATTAGAGCGCGCTCAATTACATCTATAGCTTTTTCGTATTCCATTGTCTCTTTAAAAAACGCGGCGGCATCTAAATAATTATTTACATCTATTTTTTGCTTAGAATACGAATTTGGAGGAAGAATAAGGAGGGAAGATAAAAAAATAAGAAGCAAGAATCTCATCTATATCTTTATTTTCTCTTTGCCTACCACAGAAATTCTCCACTTTTTTGCTCTGGCGAGAAATTTTTCTTTTTCTAAAATTATTACTTTTTCTTTTTCTAAAACTATAGCTACCGCCTTAATCTTCTTTAATAACTTCAAAGTAGAAATCCCTACTACAGGAATATCAAACCGCTTATCCTGGCCGGCTTTGCTGAATTTTAATATAGTACATCCACAACCGGCAAGCCTCCCAGCCCTTTTGATAGTTCTATCGGTACCTTCCAAAGACTCTAATGCCACTACGCTTTTTTTCTTTACAACAATTGTCTGGCCTACATCTAATTCTACAAAACCGGATATAATTTTTAAGCCAAATTCAATATCCTCATTATTCTGCTCATTTAAGCTTAAGCCATTCATTGCTCCGCTTTGCGCCAAATATTCTTTTAAATAAACTGTTGAATCTAAAAATACTACCCCTTCTGCCTCAAGATACCTGATTATTTCAGCAAATATGTTATGAGGACGGAAATCCCGTATTCCTTCTATTAAGTGGAACAGCTCTTTGTCCCAATCCCTTCTTCTAAAAATCCTTAAAGGGTTAATTTGACCGGCCATGATCCACTCTTTTAAACCTTCCCTCTTTATTGTTTCCCTCAAGGCTGTCAGGCTACCTACCTTTATCCAATATGTCTTATCCACATATTTACAAATTTGAGGACGAGTTTCCCCCCTAAAACATATCGCTGCCACATAAGAATCTCTGATGTTTTTTTTAATGCTTTGGGTAAGAAGGACAGGTAAGAGGCGGTTACCGGCAATAATCCCTAATTTCATCTTTATATAGGACATAAATATTCACTGAACACCGTCTAAATTCTTTTGAATATCCAGTGAATATTCAGTGCAAAATGCAAATTGTAAATTGTAAAAGTTAGAATTAAACACTTGTACACAAAACTCATATCTCTTACCTTTGCACTTTTCACTTTGCAATTTTCACTTTGCACTTTGCAATAGCATGTACTTTACTGACTATTTGCCGCTTATATTCATCCTTTGCTTATTCCTCTTTTTGAAGAAGAGATAAATTGAAGAAGGTTCTTTACTTCTTCACAATGTGCTAAACTCTTTGCTACCAATTTCTGAGCCTTGCCAAAGACGTGCTTTTGGAAAAAGAGAATCTTAAAAGCTTTTCTTAAAATTTTTATTGTCTGAGTTGGAAAATTTGCCCTTCTTAGGCCTTCTAAATTAAGTCCATAAATTTTTGCCGGATGTCCATCACATATTGAATAAGGAGGGATATCCTGAACAACCTTAGAGCACCCTCCGGCCATAGAAAAACTTCCCAACCGGCAAAACTGATGCACTGCCACCAATCCTCCGATTACTACTTTATTTTCTATTTTTACATAACCGGCTAAAGTGGTATTGTTTGCTAAAACATTATCATTGCCAAGCGAACAATCATGAGCAATGTGAGAATAAGCCATAATGAAATTATTATTGCCGATTATGGTCTTTGAATCCTTTTCTGTTCCCGGGTTTATAGTTACAAATTCTCTTATACGATTGCCATCCCCAATAATAAGAAAACTTCTCTCTCCCTTATATTTTAAATCTTGAGGAACGTTGCCCACTACCGCATAGGGAAAAATATGGCAGTCTTTACCAATTTCAGTGTATCCTAAAACTTGAGCAAAAGAATCAATGGAAGTACCAGCCCCAATTTTTACCTTATCCGCGATAATCGCATAAGGGCCAACCTTCACATTTTCATCTAAATGCGCCTTAGGATTTACCATAGCTGTAGAGTGAATTTGAGTAGACATCTAATGTATTATATCAAAAAATATAAGGCAGGCAACAAAAAAAGAGGTAAAAATTTATTGTGGGTGGAAAAATCCGAGAATGAACTTGACAAATTACAAAAAGTGTATTAAAATTTAATACAGGAGGTATTTGTTATGAGAAATGTAGTGGCAATTAGTATTCCGAATAACTTGTTAAAAAATCTAACTGCAGAAGCAAAAGAAGAACATACATCGCGTAGTGATATAATCAGAAGGGCTCTCAAACAACATTTCTTTATGAGAGATTTTACTATGGCACGAAATAAAGCCATGGCAGAATTAGCCAAGAAAGGAATTACCTTAACCGAAGAAGAGATTTTCGAAAAGGTCTCATGAAGATCTTTTTTGATACCAATGTCATAATCTCAGGTTTTATAAGCCGAGGCTATACCTTCGACGTTATTAAAGATGCCATTTTTAGACACGAAGTTTATTATACTGAATATTTATTGAAAGAGGCTCAAGAAAATCTTTCTACAAAATTTCCCCTTTCAAATGAAGCTGTAGATTTTATTATTTACAATATCAAACGACATTTCATCAAAGGCAGACAAGCAGGCACTATTGATAAAGTTTGTAGAGATGATAAAGATAACCAGATATTAGCCGATGCTTTAGCAAGTGGAATAGAGATAATAGTCACAGGAGACAAAGATTTACTAACCTTACAAAAATACCAAGGAATAAAGATAATCCTACCGAGAGATTACTGGAAACTTTAAAAGCACTGCTTATAGACAGTACTTACCAGGAAAATTTTTTACTTTTCGCATCTTTGAGCAGGCAAAATAACAGTCGTCTTTGCAAACCGGACAAGAAAAGGTGTCTGTCCCTTTTTGATTCGTATCCGATTCTTTAGCTATAAACCATAAACTATTGCCTGTAAATATTCACTGAACACCGTCCAAATTCTTTTGAATATCCAGTGAATATTCAGTGCAAAATGCAAATTGCAAATTGTAAATTGTAAAAGTTAGAATTAAACACTTGCACACAAAACTCATATCTCTTACCTTTGCATT
>JAHJHM010000073.1 GCA_018823915.1 Candidatus Omnitrophota bacterium | reverse complement strand
GATTATTGCAAAATTAGTAATTACGGCAAAGAAAAATAAATAATTTTAACTTGCTTGTGCCCGTTAGGGTATGCAATTTTCAATTTGCATTTTGCACTGAATATTCAGAAAAAACAGACGTGGTTCACTGAATATTTACCAACCATACGGAATATACCCGTTGAGGTCAGTATAAGTGATAAGGATGGTTTGCCTAAGAAATGCGTGGTAAACCTTGATACAATAACGACAATCAGGAAAGTAATCCTTCGAGAAAGAATTTGTTCTCTTAAGGCAGAAAAAATTAAAGAGATCCAAAGCGCTATAAAGTTTGCGCTGGCTTTAGAGTAAGCATGAGCCATAAGTATGTTCAATCTCGATTTCCTGAGTACAATCTGCTTTCGTAAGCAAAACGAGGAAATTGAGCCTCTACATTCCGATAGCCGTTTATAAAAATTTCTTTACAATAAAGAATAACCGTTATATAATTCAACCGCAATGAAAAAAGTATTAAATTTGGGAATACCAAAGGGGAGTTTACAGGAAAAGACCTTAGAGATTTTTAGAATGGCAGGGTTTAAAATCTATATAAGCCCGCGTTCTTATTTTCCTTGCGTTGATGATTTGGAAATCCGGCCAGTTCTTATCCGCGCTCAAGAGATGTCCCGTTATGTAGAAGATGGAGTCTTGGATTGCGGGATCACCGGAGAGGATTGGATTTTAGAGAATAACTCTTCCGTTTTGAGATTAACAGAGCTTCTTTATGCCAAAAGAACTTTAAACTCTGTAAGATGGGTAGTGGCAGTAAGGGAAGATTCTAAGATAAAAAAATTGACGGATTTAAAAGGCAAGAGAATCGCTACAGAATTAGTTGATTACACTAAGAGATTTTTTAAAGATAAAAAAATAAATATAGAGGTAGAATTTAGCTGGGGGGCAACGGAAGTTAAGGTAAAGAGCGGCTTAGTGGATGCTATTGTAGAACTTACTGAAACAGGAGAAAGCCTGCAAGCTAATTCTTTAAAAGAAATCGCCACTGTGTGCGTTTCTACTACGAAGTTTATTGCCAACAGCTCTTCCTATAAAGATAAATGGAAGAGAAAAAAAATGGAGCATCTTCTTCTTCTCTTGAAAGGCGCCTTGGAGGCAAGTGATAAGGTTGGATTAAAGTTAAATGTAAAAAAGAGGAATTTGGAGAAGATTTTGACAGTATTGCCGGCATTAAAGCGGCCGACAATCTCTTCGCTTAGTTTAAAAGATTGGGTTGCTTGCGAAGTTATTATTGAAGAAAAAGAGGTGCGTAAGATTTTACCTCTCCTTAAAGAGAGAGGAGCTCAAGGGATTATCGAGTATCCTTTAAATAAAGTCATATACTAAAATAAATGCAAAAAGTTTATAGCTTATGGTGTATAGTTTATGGCGAAAACCCAGTTTATAAATGAGAGTTAGCTATAAACTATTAACTATAAACCATAAACTAATTTTATTTTTGAATATTTAAAAGATTATGCCTTGCGGAAAGAAAAAAAAATTAAAAAAAGTTAAAAGACACTGGTTTAAAAAAAGAAGAAAGCAGCAAAGACATAAGTCAAGATAACCATCAACCGAAAAAATGCAATTAAAAATGCCGAGATGCTGCGATTCAACACCAATGTTATGCTTAGAGAAAAAAGATATTGTACTAAAAGGTGCGATTAATTTTTTCGGCATACCTTGCCGTTTTCTAAAATTTCCTGCCGAAGGCATGGAAATTTTAGCGGCAGCCCTTCGGGCAAAAAATGCACGCCTTCGGCAGGCATTTTTTGGGTTAATGAGATTTTTTTTAATCTTCACTATCTTTTCTTTTATTTTCCATCCTTGTTTTGCCGAAAGCAAAAAGCTTACCGCTAAACTTTATGGTAATTATCTAAAAGGGCTTTTTTATGCTGCCGAAGGAAATTATCGCCAAGGGTTAGAGGAATTACAGAAAGCAAAGAGATTAGATCCAAAATCAATTCATATCCGTTTAAAAATAGCAAGCCTTTTAATCCGTTTAGGAGAAATAGATAAAGCGGAAAAAGAATTAAGACAGGCAAAGGAGGTTGATCCGGACAGTTTCGATGTTTCTTTTGCCCTAATTTTTCTTTATTCTTATGCCCAGAAGGATAAAGAGTTAGAAAAAGAATATGAGGAATTCCTAAGGAAAGCCGCGCAAGTTAAACCCCAGGATATAAAAGTTTCTGAATATCTAGCCCAATTTTATTTTTACAAAAATAGACCTCAGGAGGCGATGAAGGTTTATGAGGCGATTTTAAAGATTAACCCTGATTATGTGGAAGGGATTTTTTGGCTGGGATATTTTTATGAGGAGGCAGGAAGGCATGCGGATGCGATTAAGATGTGGAAAAGAGCTTTAGGGATAGACCCTCATCATGCCCCGACATTAAATTCTCTTGGGTATATTTATGTTGAGGATGGAATAAATCTTGATGAGGCAGAAGGCATGATAAGAGAGGCTTTAGCTAAAGACCCGGAAAATGGCGCTTATTTAGATAGCATGGGATGGGCTTATTTTAAAAAGGGTAATTTCAAGGAGGCGGAGACATATCTTAAAAAAGCGATAGGTTTTGTCAAAGACCCAGTTATATATGAGCATCTGGGAGACCTCTATAGTAAGTTAGAAAATTTAAAAGAAGCAGTTTATTACTACCAAGAAGGATTAAAGTATTTTCCTGATAATAAAAATTTGAAGGAAAAACTAAATAAATATGGAAGAAAAGATAAAAATTTTAAAAAGTAAATCTGTTTCCATAAGAAAGCTGATTATTGAAATGTTAGCTTGCGCGGGAAGCGGTCACCCCGGAGGTTCCCTTTCTTCGGCAGAAATTATTACCTGTCTTTATTTTGAAATTATGCGCCATAATCCCAAAAATCCCAAGTGGCTGGATAGGGATAGATTCCATCTTTCCAAGGGCCACTGTTGCCCTGCTCTTTATGCCGCTTTAGCTTTATGTGGTTATTTTCCTCAAAAAGAACTATGGAGTTTAAGAAAACTTGGTTCAATTTTACAGGGCCATCCTGATAGAAGAATTCCCGGGGTAGAAGTATCCAGCGGTTCTTTAGGGCAAGGTTTATCTGTTGCCTTAGGAATGTCTCTGGCAGCTAAATTAGATAAAGCCCAGTGGCGGGTATATTGTCTTATGGGGGACGGAGAAATTCAAGAAGGAAATATTTGGGAGGCAGCAATGGCCGCGGCTCATTTTAAGGCTGATAATCTTTGCGGTATTATCGATTATAATCATTTTCAAATAGACGGCAGGACTGAAGAGGTAATGAATTTAGAACCATTAGTGAGTAAATGGGAAGCTTTTGGCTGGCATGTTATTTCTTGCGATGGGCATAATATAAAGGAATTGCTGGAAGCATTCCAGAATGCAAGGTCTGTTGAGTCAAAGCCAACGGTAATTATTGCTCAGACCGTTAAGGGCAAAGGAGTTTCTTTTATGGAAAATGTAGTTGATTTCCATGGAAGGGCCCCTACTCAAGAAGAAAAAGAAATTGCCCTAAGAGAACTAGAGGAGATAGAAAAAAACGAAGAAGCGCTATAATTAGTGGTAGCTATGGAAAAGTTATATACTCGCGACATTTACGGCAAGACCCTTGTTGATTTAGGCAAGCAAGATTCCGAAATAGTAGTTTTAGATGCTGATCTTTCCGGTTCAACAAGAACGTCTTTTTTCAGAAAAGAATTCCCGGAAAGGTTTTTTAATCTTGGGGTTGCTGAGCAGAATATGATGGCAGTTAGTGCCGGGTTAGCCAGCTGCGGAAAGATTGTTTTTGTCTCTACTTTTGCCATGTTTGCCACCATCAGAGCTTTGGATCAGGTAAGAAATACTATTTGTTACAACAATCTCAATGTCAAAATAGTTGCTTCCCACGGGGGAATAACTGTAGGAGAAGATGGCGCGAGCCATCAGGCATTGGAAGATGTTAATTTTCTAAGAGCCATCCCTAATGTAAAAATAGTGGTTCCTTGTGATGCCGAAGAGACAAAGAATGCTGTTATTGCCGCTTATAAAACCGACGGGCCATTTTATATTCGTCTGGGAAGGTCAAAAGTCCCTACCATAGATAAGAAAAAAGATTTTGTTTTGGGTAAGGGCTATATTGTAGAAGAAGGAAGAGATCTGGCAATTATTTCCTGCGGAATTATGGTTTATGAATCTTTAGTGGCACTTAACTTTTTAAAAGAAAAGGGTTATTCTGCTTGCGTGGTAAATATGCCTACGATAAAGCCTATTGATGAGAATTTGATTGTAGAGTTAGGTAAGAAGTATAAAAAAATTCTT
>JAHJHM010000072.1 GCA_018823915.1 Candidatus Omnitrophota bacterium | reverse complement strand
GATTATTGCAAAATTAGTAATTACGGCAAAGAAAAATAAATAATTTTAACTTGCTTGTGCCCGTTAGGGTATGCAATTTTCAATTTGCATTTTGCACTGAATATTCAGAAAAAACAGACGTGGTTCACTGAATATTTACGAGAATATGGCACAATTAAACATAAAGAATTTATCTAAAGTTTATAGTGGAGGAGTAACCGCAGTTTCTGATGTAAGCTTGGCGGTTGAAAATAAAGAATTTGTAGTTTTACTTGGCCCTTCAGGCTGCGGAAAGTCAACCGCGCTAAGGATGGTTGCCGGGCTGGAATTCCCCACCAAGGGAGATATTTATATTGGAGATAGATTGGTGAATAATGTCCCGGCTAAAGATAGAGATATTGCCATGGTTTTTCAAAATTATGCTCTTTATCCCCACATGAAGGTTTATGACAATATGTCATTCGCTTTAAAACTGCGCGGCTATTCCAAACGCGATATAGACAAAAGAGTTAAAGACGCGGCAGAAATTTTAGGGGTAACCCGCCTCTTAGAAAGAAAACCATGGGAACTTTCAGGAGGAGAACGTCAAAGAGTCGCGGTCGGCAGGGCAATTGTAAGAAAACCTTTGGTTTTCCTTTTTGACGAACCATTAAGTAATCTTGATGCTAAAATGCGCGTGCAAATGCGTACTGAAATTCATAAACTCCATCTAAAAATTCAAGCTACAATGATTTATGTTACTCATGACCAAACAGAAGCAATGACGCTGGGAGACCGCATTGCCGTCATGAAAGACGGAAAGATATTACAGCTCGATACACCCTTAAACGTTTACGATCGACCGATAAATAAATTTGTTGCCGGCTTTATTGGATCTCCTCCGATGAATTTTATGGAAGGTAGAATAATAAAGAAGGATAGCAGTTTATACTTCGATGAAGGCAAATTTAAAGTAAAAATACTAGCCCAGATGTATGATAAATTGACGGATTGCATAGATAAAAAAATTATTTTTGGCGTAAGGCCGGAAGACATATATGATAAATTATTTGCGTCTTACGCGACTGCTGAGAACACATTAATAGCTTTGTGTGATGTTGTAGAAACAATGGGCGCTCAGAATTACCTTTATCTTTCTACGAGTAAACATACTTTTGTGGCGGTAACCGACTCTTCTAATAAACCATCTACGGGGAATATGGTAGAAGTTGTTTTCGATATGAAGAAAATTCATTTTTTTGACCCCGCGACGGAAAAAATTATTGTATAACTTCTTTACCCTCTTAGCGTTAATCCTTCTTCCTTTTATTTCTCTTATCCTTGCTGTTTGCGGCAAATTTAACATTATCAGTTTACTGCTTATATTATTTCTTTTTCTGATTTCATTTTTAATCTTCCGTAAATTTAAACTCAATATTTTTTATAAATTTCGCAGTGAATTTGAGAAAAAAGAAGAAGAAATAAATCTTTTAACCGACAGTATTAATGTGAAAAAGCTTGTCTTAGAAACCCTTCCTGCTAAGTGCAAAAAGGTATTTTTCCTTTTTAGCGCTTCACAGGAGTTGATGGAATTAGACGATAGAGAGGAAATTTTTGATTTTCTCATTAACACTTGTTTGAGTTTATTTACCCAGGCAGATAATATTTTACTTTTTCTCCTGCAAAAAGAAAAAGATTCTTTGTCACTTACCCGTTCTTTAAAAAAAGAAAATTTCATAATAAAGGAAAAACAGGGAGATACTTTAGATAAATGGGTTTTAAAAACTAACCAATCCCTGATGATTGAAGATTTAACGAAAGATTTTAAGTTTGACTGCAGCAAGATAGCTGCCTTTAGTTTAAGAGCCGCGCATTCCTTTATCCTCAGCCCTCTTTCTATAGGCGAAAAAATAATAGGGACGATGAGAATAGAAAGCAGAAATCCCTATAGTTTTACCATGGATGACTCCCGTCTTTTGCGCGGTATTTGTGACATAGGTGCCGTGGTTTTAGAAAGGGCAAATCTCTTTGGGCGGATAGAAGAATTGGCAATAAAAGATTCTTTGACTTCACTTTTTCTAAGGGATTACTTTCTTAATCGCTTGGAAAAAGAAATACAACGCGCTCATCTAAAGAAAAAAAACTTAGGGGTAATTATGCTGGATATAGATGATTTTAAAAAAATAAATGATACTTACGGGCATATCGTAGGAGACCTTGTGCTAAAAAAATTGGCGAGGATATTGACGATAGCAGTGAGCGATACAGGAAATGTTATTTCCCGTTTTGGAGGAGAAGAATTCATTTTTTTTATTGTGGAATGCGCCAAAGATCGGTTGCTGCGCCTCGGAGAAGACATTCGTAAAGAAATAGAAAAATCCACAGTAACTTTTCGCAGAAAAAATATAAATTTTACGGTTTCCTTAGGAGCAGCGATTTATCCCAAAGACGGTGAGGATGCTTACATATTGATTAATCACGCCGACAAACTTCTCTACAAGGCAAAGAGAGAGGGCAAAAATAGATTATGCTTTACGGGATAGCAATTGTTATTATTTTTATCGTATTTTTAGCAGAAGAAATATTTCTCCTGGGAAAATTCCGCCGGCAAAAGAATAAAGAGAAAGAAGAATTATTAAAAAAGTGTACAAACCAAAAAAGTGAAGAAGATTCTCTTAGAGAAAAAGTAGAAAACTTAAAGGGAAAAATGGCAGAATACTTTTTCTTTTATGAGCTGATAAGAAAAATCGCCCATCTTGTGGATGAAAAAGAAGTTTTTAACATTTTTTCCGGAGAAATAAAATATCTCGGTGAAGTAGAGAGTGTTGAATTTGGCAAAGTTCTCCACAACGAAGGTTGTTTAAATTTTAAATTAGGCAAAGATAACTCCGAGATGTTATCCATAAAGACAAAATCAAAAAAAGTTATTGAACATCTTCCTCATCTTTCTAAGCTTTTGAGTTTATGTGTAGAGCGAAAAAATCTTTATACACAGCTTCAACAATTATCTATCCACGATTCTTTAACCAAGGCGTATAATCGCCGGCATTTTATGATAAGATTTTTAGAAGAATTCGAGCGTGCTAAGAAGTTTCACCTTAATTTATCATTTTTGATGATAGACATGGATCATTTTAAAAAGATTAATGATACTTACGGGCATCTGGTAGGAGACGTAGTATTGCGGGAAGCAGTAAGGATGATATGGAAAAGTGTAAGAGAGATAGATTTTGTGGCGAGATTTGGAGGAGAAGAATTTTCTATAATTTTACCTGAGACAGATAAGGCAGGAGCAATTATGGTAGCAGAAAGAATATCGGCCGAAATTTGCCAGGAAAAAATAAGAGCTTTTGATGAAGTTGTGACTACCACTACAAGCATAGGCGTTGCCAGTTTTCCCCAAAATACCCTGCATTCTGATGTTCTTGTAGAAATAGCTGACAAAGCGTTGTATAAGGCAAAAATTTCAGGAAGAAATAGAGTATGCTGGTTTTAAAACCAGGCATTACACATTAAACATTACACTTTACACATTCTCTGTTACACTTTACACAAATAAAGACAGGTTAAAGGGTAGATTGCGCAGATGGATAAAAACGAGTTAGAGAGATATCTCTTTGAGGCGGAAGGTAAAGACAAGAGTGAGCTGTCGTTAGAAAATCCTTATCGGGAAATAGGGTTTGACGGGGAAAAAAAACGCTTAGGCTGGGTAAGGAATATCCCTTTTTTAAAAATTAAACAATATTTAGAAAAAATACTCGAAATCATAGGGGATAAAGAAAACTTTATCTTTGTAGGTATGGGGGGCTCAATAAATGGGATTAAAGTATTACTTTCGTTATTCAAAGAGCATTCGCTTTACGCATTGGATAATTTAGATCCGGCAGCAACTGAGCAAATATTAACTAAAATAAAAAATATAGATAAAACTTTAATTATTCCCATATCCAAATCCGGAACAACTAAGGAAACGCAGCTTTTAAGTTTTACTTTAAAAGAATTATTTAAAAAGGAGAGCCGGCGGGAACATTTTCTTATGTTGTCCGACCCTGCATCTTTTACAAAGCTTGATTCTTTAGGATGGAGTGGAGCGGAGAAGTTACCGATTCAATTTGACGGAGAAGCTGATATTGGAGGAAGATTTTCCTGTCCCCATACACTTATCTTTTTTTTCCCTTTATTTCTACTTTTAAATAGAGATTTTGGGAAACTCCAGGTTATCTATCAAACCTATATATCGCACCAGGAAGAAATTAGAAACCAAGCCTATTGTTTTACCCAAAAGTACAAAGAAAAAAAATCAGCATATTTTTATCCTGTTGTTAAGAAATCTTTACAAGAAGTATTTTCTTCCTGGTGTTATCAAATTTTCCAAGAATCTTTAGGAGGCAAGAAGGAGGGTTTTTCGGCAAAGACAATAGTTTTCCAGGATAAAAATGACAATATGTTTTTACCTCTTGAGCTTAACCTGACAATTGACAATTCCGCTGTTTATATTATGTGCCAAATGTATTTTTTTCAAATTTTCATCGCGTTTTACGCGGCAGCTCAAAAGGTGAATTTTGTTAATCAGGATTTTGTAGAGAAATATAAAAATGTGATGAAGAAATTAGAAGCAGAATCCCCGGAAGAAATTGTTCCTTTAAAATTAGATCATGTAATTGAAGAAGTGCAAAGAAAAATTGACACAGATTGTCATTTTATTGAAGTCGTTCTTTATTTTTACCCCCGTCCAGATGTGGTTTGCAAGATAAAAGACACCTTTAGGGGAGCATTTAAAGATAGACGAATTTTTACAGTTGTGGGAAGCGACTGGAATCATCACTCTTATCAGGCAACGTTTGGGGATGAAAATACTTTTTATGTATTCCTTCTTTCCTCCGCGTATCTAACAGAACTTTTTCCCATATCTGTTGATACGCTTTCAAGAAACATAGAAACTCTTAAATTGATAAGTAAAGCTACTCACTCAACCCTTGCGGACAAATCTCTCCTTTTCTCCCTTTCTTTTTGATGATAATTGTTGCAAAATTTAAAAGAACATCTTTCTTTACAATGCCGCATGTTTTTGCTATAATTTTTGTGTTTTCATCATCCGAGAATAAATAGTGAATGATATGCCAAAAAGGAGGAAACAGTGCAAAAGATTTTTAGATTGAAAAGTGCAAATCACAGAGAAAAAGGGATGATTTTGAAAATATTTGTTGTTTGTGGTTTATTACCTATTATCTTGAGTCATATTTGCGGGTGCGTCCCTCTTCTTGTGGGGGCGGGAGTGGCAACAGGTTATACCCTAAGTAATGACGCGGCAACTGGCAATGTAGAAAGCGAATACCGCATTCTTTGGGATCTCTGCATGGATAAGTTAGAAGAAATGCAAGTAGAGAATCTAACAGTTAATGAATCTAAAGGGCTTTTAAAGGCAAAAATTTCAGGAAATAGCGTAACTATAAAAATAAATACTATTAACCCAAAAACTCAAAAATTAAAGGTTTCCGCGCGTAAATACCTTCTCCCCAAACCTCAATTTGCCCAAAGAATATTCATAAAAATTGTAGAAGAATTAAAGTGGTAAACCTTTCTATCAAGCGGAACTGCCTTTTTAAAAAAGTAAGAAGGCTAAGTTTTTGCTTACTTTTTTTTCTTGCTTGTTCTTCCCCTCAAGAGAAGAGCCGCTATCTTAATAACTATTCCCAGATAAGAGTAATTGATGTAATTGATGGTGATACTATAGTTTTAGAAAATAATCGGCATTTAAGATTAATCGGCATGGATACACCGGAGATACGAAAGAAAGAGGCAGGAAAATTTATTTATCAACCTCAGGCCTTTTCACGTGAGGCAAAACAATTTGTGGAAAAATTAGTTAAGGGGAAAATGGTAAGAGTCGAGTTTGATTTAGAAAAAGAAGATAAGTATTCAAGATTGCTGGGCTATTGCTTTCTAAAAAAAGAGGCAGGGGAGGTTTTCTTAAACAAGAAGCTTCTTAGAGAAGGGTTGGCAGTTTTATATACTTTTCCGCCTAATGTAAGGTATGTAGAGGAATTCCTGAAAGCTCAAAAAGAGGCTCGCAAGGATAAAAGGGGCCTTTGGGGCGCTTATGAAATAATTGCTCCTGGCGAAGCGCGAAATTTTATTGGGCAGATTCGCACAGTAAGGGGAAAGGTTTTATCAACCTATGATTCAGGAAAAGCTGTATTTTTAAATTTTGGCCAAAATTACAAGAGTGATTTTACCATCGTAATATTCAAAAATTCCCTGGTGTATTTTAACCAAATAGGAATAAAGCCGAATATTTTTTATAAAGGAAAAACTATTGAAGTCAGCGGAAGGATACGGGAGTATAACGGCCCGGAAATTATTGCGAACAGCCCTTACGAGATAGAAGTTTTGGATGAACCCCGTTAGAGAACTTTGGTCTTTAACGAGATAAATAATTTTTCCTTCAAAAAATCATTTTTTAGGGTATAATGGCGCTGGATTAATACCAGCGCCTGATTTTAATGATTAGAAAATGATTACACCGATTAAAGGAACTGTTGTGTTGTAAATAGTCAGTAAAGTACGTTTTATTGCAAAATGCAAATTGCAAAGTGAAAAATGCAAAATAAACTTAAAAGAAATAGAAGAAATAATAGAGATTATTGCAAAATTAGTAATTACGGCAAAGAAAAATAAATAATTT
>JAHJHM010000071.1 GCA_018823915.1 Candidatus Omnitrophota bacterium | reverse complement strand
TGTAAAAGTTAGAATTAAACACTTGCACACAAAACTCATATCTCTTACCTTTGCATTTTTCACTTTGCAATCTGCACTTTGCATTTTGCAATAGAGTGTATTTTACTGACCATTTACAAAGGAAACGCGTTATTGGTTAAGATTAATAAAGAAGTCAAAGCTTATCCATAATACATGCATTGAAATGCTCTTGAAGGAAGTAGAAGAGCTGATAAGTATTATTGCAAAGTCAGTAATTACGGCAAAAAAAAATAAGTAATTTTAACTTGCTTGTGCCCGTTAGGGTATGCAATTTGCAATTTGCATTTTGCACTGAATATTCAGAAAAATTTAGATATGGTTCACTGAATATTTACTACGGGCACAAGTCTGCCTATCCGAATATTTCATTCTTCATTTACCTTCCAAACGTTGTATAATATCTTTATGAATTCTCCTCAGCCTGATATTCCTCTGTTTCCCGAAGTGGTTGTGGTAGAGGCATCCGCCGGCTCAGGTAAAACTTATTGTCTGGCCAGACGATATCTGCAACTTCTTATAAATCCCAACCTAACTCTTGGGGAAACTTCATTTCGCAACATTCTTGCTATTACTTTTACCAATAAAGCGACTATTGAAATGAAGGAACGAATTCTGGAATTACTAAAAAAAATCGCCTTAGATGATTTTGATGACAAATCCAGCCAAGAAGAAATTCTTGCCGGCCTCGGTGTGGATAAACAGTTTGCGCAAAAACAAGCCCTGGTTATTATGGATGAGCTTATAAAGCACTACAACTCTTTTGGGATACAGACCATAGATAGTTTCATCAACGCTCTTTTGTTGGGCTGTGCTTTTAATATCGGCCGTTCTGGGAAGTTTAAAATCAAAAGAGATTATAGCCGGCATCTTTCTTATTGTTTTGATCAGGTTATTGTTGAGGCAGCCGAAGATAAAAAGGTGTTCGCGTTATTTAAAGAGTTCTTGGAACATTATCTTTTTTTAGAAAATAGAAATGGTTGGTTTCCCAAGAAAGATATTTTACAATTAATGCAGATTTTATTTACCTTGAGTAATAGATACGCAGGCGCATTCGTTGCTTTTGCCGTAAGAAGTGAAGATGTGATTAAGAAAAAAGTAATCTTATTTAATGCGGTAAAAAGTTTATCTTTAGAGTTTCCTTGCGGATTAAACGGTACGGCTAAAAATGCCATTTTAAGATTTGTTAAAGAAAAAAATCAGGCTTTTAAACTTTCCGATTTTCCTGATAGATTTAAAGCTATTGATGTGCCGATGAATAAGGGCGAACTAGTGCCTGCGAAATTTGCCAGGAAGTGGAGGAAGGTTCATGAGCAAGTAGGCGAGTTTGCCGCGCTTGAGGCAGCCGTTATGTATAATCCTTATATAAAATTATTTCAAAAAATGCTTGGTTTTTTTCAGCTTATATCAAAACGAGAAGACCTTCTATTTCTAGAGGAATTAAACTATAAAGCACGTTCCTTATTTTGCGGCGGCATAACTGTTGCGGAATTATATTATCGTTTAGCTACGCGTTTCTCCCATTACTTGATAGATGAATTTCAGGATACAAGTATCTTACAGTGGAAGAATTTAGAAATGATGATCGAAGAAGCATTATCCAGCGGCGGGTCATTATTTTATGTGGGAGATAAAAAGCAGGCAATATACCGTTTTCGTGCCGGAGAGTTTTCGTTGTTCGATGATGTCAAAAATAAATTAGCCCGCTATAATGTTAAGACGCGCATCTTGAGAAAAAACTGGCGCAGTCAGAAAGCAATCGTTGAATTCAACAATGAGTTATTTTCCCAAGAGAACTTAAAAGCCGCTCTAACCCGAATGAATATTCAAAAAGAATTAGAAGATGATACTACTAAGGCTATTGAAGAAATCTTGAAAGTATTTAAGGATTCAGAGCAAACTCATAAGCCTTCCAGTATTTATGGATATGTGTATGTGGAAAATTTAGCCGAAGGCAGCCGGAAGGAGGGTGAATCCGTAAAAGACAGACTCTTTTCTTTAATCAATGAACTATGTGAACGTTTTTCCTATGAAGATATTGCTATTCTTTGCCGGGATAATGATGAAGTGGAGCTGGTTACTTCCTGGCTATTAGAAAAAGGTCTGCCTGTTGAGTCAGAAAAAACCCTTAATCTTGGAGAAAATTATTTGATTAAGGAAATAATATGTTTTTTAAAATTTCTACATTTTCCACCGGATGACCTTAATTTCGCGGCATTCATCCTGGGAGATATCTTCCAACAGGCATCCGGTCTTTCCCGCAAAGAAGTAACTGATTTTCTTTTTCGTTTACATAAGTACAGAAGACAAAAGGCAGGGATAAGTTTGTATCATCAATTTCGTAAAAAGTACTCTAATGCCTGGCATCAATATATCGACAAATTTTTCAAAAGCGTAGGGTTTATCTCACCCTATGAGCTTCTAATAAGCATTTATCAGAGTTTTTTGGTAATGGAGAATTTTCCCAACACCCAGGCATTTTTTATGAAACTTCTTGAGTACATTAAGCAGAATGAAGATGAGTATGCGGGGTTAGACGAGTTTTTAGCCTGTTGGGAAGCGGCGCCGAAGGAAGATTTGTATGTTAGAGTAGTTGAAACTAACTCAATAAGTGTGCTTACTATTCATAAGTCAAAAGGGCTTGAATTTGGCGTAGTAATTACTCCTTTTTTGCGCATGGAAGTCACTCCGCCCACAGCCAGCAAGCATGAGAATTCTTACTTAGCTAATCCCCGCCAGGGGAGCTTAGGATTAGTAAAAATTACCCGGGAGCATAGGAAGTATTCGCCTATTTTGGGGGAAATCTATAAAGATGCCTATGTAAAAGCCTGCATTGATGAGTTAAACAATATTTATGTTGCTCTTACCCGGGCAAAGTTTGAGCTGTACATTTTTCTTCCTCCTAAATCCGGCTCAAGAGCCAATAAGGCACGCTGCCTATTTTCTGACAACATCTATCAGCGTGGCCAGAAACGGCTCTATGAGGAGAAAGAAGCTAAAGATGAACAGCCTCCTTTTTTAATCCCTCTTTCCCATTATCAGGATTGGGTTCAATTCTTAAAAGATGAGTTTGCCTCACCTGGAGCGATTAAAAACAGAGAAAAAGTTATCCAGGGAAATGCAATGCATTTCGTTCTCTCTTGCATCGATAATCTTTACCAACAAGATGAAACTGTCGTCCTCGCTCAGGCAATTAAAAATGCCAAAGTTAAATACCCCAATATTCATAATTTTGATTCTATAGAGAAGAAAATAAAGCTATTTCTTGAAAAAGAAGAAATGAAGCCGTTTTTCTATGTAACTAGCGGCCAAGTTTTTAGAGAAAAAGAGGTGGTTAATAATTTTGGGCAAGTTAGGCGTATTGACCGAATGATT
>JAHJHM010000070.1 GCA_018823915.1 Candidatus Omnitrophota bacterium | reverse complement strand
TATTATTGCAAAGTCAGTAATTACGGCAAAGAAAAATAAGTAATTTTAACTTGCTTGTGCCCGTTAGGGTATGCAATTTGCAATTTGCATTTTGCACTGAATATTCAGAAAAATTTAGATATGGTTCACTGAATATTTACGAATTTAAACATAAGGGGAGGATATAAGAAGTGCCTATCTACACTTATCTTTGTAAGCAATGTGGGCAGAAGAATGATTTTCTTGTAAGAGGGCTAACGGCTCGAGAGGAATTCAAATGTTCGCGTTGTATTAGTAGCCAGCTGGAAAAGATCCCTGCTCTTTTTGGTATCGCTTCTTCTGCTTCTTCTAGTAAGGGAAGTTCTAAATGTGGAACTTGTCCGGGAGGGAGCTGCTCTACTTGTTCTTAAGAATGAAAACTCCAGCTATAATCCATTTGACTATGTTATTTATATATGATATAAAAACTTCTTAGGTAGCCCAGGAGAATATGTGGTTTTATTCTGAAAAAGTAAAAGAACTTTTTAAAAATCCCAAAAATGTGGGGGAAATAAAAAAGCCGGATGCAGTAGGCGAGGTGGGAAATATTATTTGTGGAGACGCGCTCAGGCTTACCTTAAAGATAGATAAAAAGACAGACAAAATTCTGGACGCGAAATTTCAAACCTTTGGCTGCGCCAGCGCTATCGCTTCCTCCTCGGCTATCACTCAAATGATTATAGGTATGACTATAGAAGAAGCATCAAGGGTTACGAATCGCGATATCGTTGAATACTTAAACGGCTTGCCCAATGAAAAGATGCATTGTTCTGTTATGGGCATGGAGGCTCTTGAGGCAGCAATTGCTCAATATAGAGGAGTTCCTGCTAAAAAAGAGACTGCTGGCGAAGAAAGAATTATCTGTAAATGTTTTAGCGTGACTGATAAAAAGATAATTCGCGCGATAAAAGAGAATAATTTAAAGACAGTAGATGAAGTTACTAATTATACTAAGGCCGGCGGCGGATGCGGCAAGTGCCGGCTTGCGATAGAGGAGCTGCTTAGAGAATTTTGGGCTAAAGGAACGCCAGGAGAAACATGCCCCAAAGAAAGCCCTAAGAGAAAACTTACTAATTTAGGAAGAATTTCTTTAATTCAGGAAACAATAGAAAGAGAAATACGCCCGCATCTTAAAGCCGATGGCGGAGATATAGAGCTTTTGGATATAGACAGCAATAAAGTTTACATAAAATTTTTAGGTACTTGTTTAGGGTGCCCTGCAACAGGGGTTACTATAAAAAATTTAGTGGAGTCAAGATTAAAAGAGTTTGTCCATGAAGATATTGTAGTCCAAGAGGTTAAATGAGAATAGTATATTTAGATAATAACGCGACAACAAAGGTCGCCCCGGAGGTTTTAGAGGCAATGAAGCCTTTTTTTACTGAGGAGTATGGAAACCCCTCCAGCATGCACACCTTTGGGGGAAAAATTCATAAGTATATCGATGCCGCGCGAGAAAGTATCGCTGATTTTTTGGCTGCGCGAGATCCAAATGAGATTATATTTACCAGCTGCGGCACAGAAAGTGACTCGACTGCGATTATGAGCATATTAAGATCGTATCCTGATAAAAGACATATTATTACTACCAAGGTAGAACACGCGGCTGTATTTAATTTATGTAAATACTTAGAAACCGTTGGATACCGGGTAACATATCTAAATGTGGATAATCAAGGAATGATTAATTTAAGTGAACTTGAGAATTCAATCGATGAGGATACGGCAATAATATCGGTAATGTATGCTAATAATGAAACAGGGGTAATTTTTCCCATCAAAGAAATTGCCGAAATTGCAAAGACTAAAGGAGTAATAATTCATACTGACGCGGTTCAGGCAGCAGGTAAAGTCCCTTTTAAATTAACCGAACTGCCCGTAGATCTTCTGTCTTTATCCGGGCATAAGCTGCACGCTCCAAAAGGAGTAGGAGCTCTTTATATTCGTCGTGGCACAAGATTTACGCCATTTTTAATCGGCGGGCATCAAGAGAGAGGCCGCCGTGGGGGTACGGAAAATGTTGCTTCTATTGTGGGATTAGGGGCAGCATGCCAATTAGCAAAGAAATATTTAGAAGATGAAAATACAAGAGTTAAAAATCTGCGTGATAAATTAGAAAATACCATTTTACAAACGATACCAAACGTGAGAGTAAACCCCGTTAGATGTTTACTATCTAACGGGGTAAATGGAGATAAGGAGGAGAGGCTTCCCAATACTTCTAACATCGGTTTTGAATTCATCGAGGGAGAAGCAATTTTGCTTATGCTTGATGAGAAGGGTATAACCGTTTCTTCAGGTTCGGCATGTACTTCCGGTTCTTTATCTGCTTCCGGAGTGTTAAAGGCGATGGGGATCCCCTCTACTTACATTCAGGGCTCCATCCGCTTTAGCCTAAGCCGGTACAATACCGAAGGTGATATAGATTATATTATTGAATACCTGCCCCCAATCATAAAGCGGTTAAGAGAAATATCTCCTTACAGAGAATAGTCAACCAGTGAGACTTAGCTCTCTAAGCGGTGAACTGCAGCCGAATTGATCCTCGAACGAAGCGTAATGGCATTATTCAGGTAAGTTATCTTGGGTCTTTTTTAAATAAGCATGGATCGATATAAAATGTTATGAATACTAATTGTTTTAGAACAAAATATCTTTTTCGAGTTTGCACAGCATTTATATCAATTTTTATTCCACTCCTTTTGTTAGTTAAAGGTATATACGGCTCGTTTATATTCACTTTTTCAATTCCTTTCATATGGCAAATTGTTTATCTTGGTAAGCCCGTTTCCTCTTTAGGATTGAGAAAAAAATCTTTGGGGTTAGCTATTGTTTCAGGAGTTGTAAGCGGAGTTATCTTGGGGTTGCTTGGTGGAAAAGCATTGCAAGTTTCGGGCTTAGTAAGCCACTCTCTTGTCAATAGTCAGAATATAGAGTTCGGTATTGGGGCATTTAAAATTGAATTTTCCTTAGCAAAAGAATTGGGTTATCAGCTTTTAACAATGAGTAATAGTTTTAAAGGCTTAATATTATATTTTTTATTCTCTATAGTGGTTATTGGCTTAGGTGAAGAAATATTTTGGAGAGGATTTATTCAGCGCAAAATAGCTAATCGCGTTACGAAAACAGCAGCCATTGCAACAACAGCAATATTATTCGCATTAATTCATTCCTATATATTCATAGTTCTCCCTATTAACAGAGGTATTATCTTTCTTGTATTTATCGGGAGTGCAGGAGCAATATGGGGGTATTTGTATGAGCGGATTGACAATATTTGGAGTGTAGCAATATCGCACGGGATAAGTTCTGCTATTTTCTGGAAATATTATTTCTTTACGGCATTAACCTAATAAAATCTGTCTAGAAAAAAAGAGACAATGCAAAAAATCGACCTTAAAAATTTAACTATAATTGAGCTTATGGTTGCCATCAACCGCAGATACTCTGATATTCGGGCATTGCAAATAAAGCGGGGCAAGGAATTTATCGGTGTTTCTTATATAGAGCTTGGCCGCCGGACATCTGACACTGCCTACAACTTGAAGAAGCTTGGAGTAGAAAAAGGTAACCGGGTAGCAATTTTATCAGAGAATCGGCCAGAGTGGGCAATTGCTTTTTTTGGCATAGTTTCTTGTGCCGGAGTTACTGTACCGATGGATATAAAATTAAGTGATACCGAGATAGAATTTATTCTTAATGATTCGGGCGCAAAATGTATTTTTGTTTCCGGCAAATTTTTAGATAGAATTGTAAGTTTAAAGACCAAGCTTAAACATCTCAAAAACATTATTTCGTTTGAGGATGAAACTAAGGAAGGTATTTTATTGTTGAAAGAATTTAAAGTACCAGCGAGTGAGATTGCCCATAGGGAAATTCAATCAGATGATTTGGCAATAATTGTCTATACTTCAGGAACTACCGGTGTAGCCAAGGGGGTGGAACTTACCTATAAGAATTTATTATTTGAGATTATCTGTTTAGATGATTTGATTTGTTGTAATCCCAAAGATAAATTTTTATCCATACTCCCCCTTAACCACATGCTGGAGATAACCGGAGGTCTCTTAGCTCCTTTATACGCCGGAGCTACAATAGCTTACTGTGAAAGTCTAAAGCCAACTGTTCTTTTATCACTGATGAATGAGACTAAAACTACAGTTATGATTTGTGTGCCTTTGGTGTTGAAGATGTTTCATAATGGTATTATGAGAAAGATTAATGATTTGCCAAAGTTTAAGCAGGCTTTGATAAAGAGCATGCTTAAGATATCAAAAATTTCGCTTAAGTATCATGTCCGGATAGGAAAATTGTTTTTTTCATCAATTCATAAACAATTTGGAGGACACTTACGATGTTTTGTTTCCGGCGGAGCACCTTTAGATCCGATGGTCGAGTCAGATTTTAATGCCTTAGGCTTCCGTATTCTCCAGGGGTACGGATTAACCGAGACATCTCCGGTTGTTGCGGTTAATGATTTTGCACAATGCAAATACGGTTCAGTGGGCAAGCCTTTGCCTGGGGTTGAGATTAAAATTATCACTAATACTGAGACCGGGGGCCGTGAAGGTGAAATAATTACTAAAGGGCCTCACGTAATGAAAGGTTATTACAAAAATCCCGATAAGACAAAAGAGGTAGTGCGTGACGGCTGGTTTTATACCGGGGATATAGGTTATTTTGATGATGACGGATTTTTATTTATATCGGGGAGGATTAAGAACCTCATTGTTCTCGGTGCGGGCAAGAAGGTATTTCCTGAAGAAGTTGAAGAGGTTGTCTCAACAAGTCCCTACATAAAGGAAATATGTGTTTTGGGCCGAATTGCTAAAGAAGGGGCAAGGAAGGGGTGTGAAGAGGTTTACGCAGTTATTGTACCGAATTTAGATAATTTTGATAAAAACAAAAGCCAGGATAAACAATTGATTAAGGAAAAAATTGTTTCTGAACTATCACGGTTAGGGGTAAATTTAGCGGCATATAAAAGGATAATCGATTTTGAAATTTGGAATGATGAATTACCAAAGACTTCTACCCGTAAAATTAAGCGGAAAGCGTTACTAGAGTTAATTTCTAAAAAAGATAAAAAAGAATCGCCTGCAGAAAAGAAAGAGTTCATTGAAGCTCAGGAAGTTATTGAAGATGATTTAACTCTAAAATTAAGAAAGATATTTTCGGAAACCACAAAGCTTGCGGTGGATAAGATTAAATTACATTCTAATCTTTATAATGATTTAGGGGTTGACTCATTAATGAAGGTAGAGGTTCTATCTGCCATTGATAAAGAATGCACTGTTAGTATACCAGATGAAATTGCCTACGAAATCAATACCTTTAGCGATATGGTCAGTTTTGTAAAAGAGTACAAGAAAGGCAGAACAGACGATGTTTCTATTAAAGAAGATGAAATAGCCGACATTATAAAAAGCAATTTAATTTTAAAGTTAACTAGATTTGTAAGTTATAGTTTAATTAAGCTATTTGCAAAGTTGTATTTGAGGCTTAAAGTTCAAGGCCTAAAGAATATCCCTGAGGATAAGTCGTTCATTATCGCTGCCAATCACGTAAGCCTTCTTGATTTTCCGATTATATTTTGCAGCCTGCCTTATTTCAAGACAAAAGATATGGTTGCTCCGGCAGCTAAAGATTACTTTTATGCAAAGTCGTTGAAAAAGAATCTTATCGGACTGGCATTTAATACCTTTCCCTTTGAAAGGATGGGGAATTTTGTTAGGGGTTTAAGGGTTTGTTCCAAGCTCTTAGAGAATAATAAATCAATAATGCTATTTCCCGAAGGAACAAGGTCAATAAGTGGTGCGTTGCAGCCGTTTAAGCCGGGTATTGGTTCTTTATCCTGGGAGTTAGGGGTGCCTATAGTTCCAACATATATTGCCGGCGCCTATGAGGCCTTGCCTAAGAGTGCCATTTTTCCCAGGCCAAAAGTTGTTAGGATATATTTTGGTAAGCCAGTCTACCCTGATGCTTATAGAAAATTAGGCAAAGAAAAAACAAACTATGAAATTTATACACTAATCAGTAAAGATGTGGAGGAAGCGGTTAAAAAGTTGGCAGCAAAGGAATGAGGTTATGACTATTGCAAAAACCAACGGCATTATATTAATAATTTTAGGGACGTTGCTAATTGCAAGATAACTTGTATGGATAAAAAAGTAAATTTTTATATAGCAATTATAGGGGTTGACGGGAGCGGAAAGAGTTTCTGTTACGAAAATGTTCTTAATGCTTTGGCTAAGAAAAACAAGGTGGGAGGAGTTGGGGATAAAGTATTAGTCAGCGTTGGGCCGGGAGAGCTGGCAGTACCGGAAGATATGCTGCGAATTAAGGTTAGAGCCAAGCTGGGTATTTTAGTTAGAATGTGCAGGAATAAATTGCTCTATGAGATAACAAAAATTACCGAGCTTGTTTCCAGAAATAAAATACAGGATGTTATTATAAAAAAATATAAACCCGAGGTCGTGATTACTGACGGCTCACCTTTGCTAAATATATTGGGTTGGGGCAGGTATTATCGCCCCGAACATTTTAATGAGAGAGAATATTTGAAAATCGTTTCTTATTTGACTGGAGAAAAAAAGATTTCATTAAAGGATACATTTTTTTATTTGAGGCATATTCCGGAGTTAATCTTGATAAATAAAATTTATTCGGCGCATTTAACGGTTCCCGATGTGGTTATATTTTTAAAGGTGACTCCACAAGCCGCAATACAGCGAATTAAAAAAAGAGGCAAAGAAATTCAGGTTCATGAACACAGGAAGTTCCTGCAGATGTTACAAGAGGCATATGTTTTTGTTTGTAATTTGATGAAGAAAGAGCACGGCATGAGAGTTTTAGAAATAAAAACCGATGACTTAACTCCCAAAGAAGTAGCTACTAAATGCCAAGAGTTCGTTGAGTCTCTTAACGTTGAGAGACTACCCAGAGGGTGTCCTGTTGGACTAGCTAAGGTGAATATAGTGGCAACAACGATATCGGGTTCAATCAAAGATTGGAAAAAACTAAATAATATTGAATCTGAATTTAAACGTTACCATCCCAGTTCAAAGACTTATATAGTAGATTCTCATAAGCAAGCCTTTGAAATTACAAAAGACATAATAAGGCGAGGAGGTCGGATTGTGGTCTCGGCAGGAGGGGCTGGAACATTTAATAGCATTTTAGAGGGTTGTTGCTCAGCAGGTACTTTACCTCAAGATTTAAGATTAGCTTTTTTAAGAAAGGGGTCCGCGGATTTAATCGGCAAGGTTTTGAATATACCCGATGAATTAGAGCCGGCAGCTAAAATAATCTCTGATGCTATTGCTATCGATACAACCATAGAAAGTGATGTTTTGGAAGTAAAAAGTAAAGATATAAGCGGTGATAATCAGAAATTCCATATGATTGGCTTTGGAGGAGCAGGAGTTTTTGGTGACATCCCTTATTTTACCGAGAGTAGATTTATAAAATACTACAAAGGGGTTTTAGGTTATTTATTTGGAGACAGAGGCCCGTTTCTAACCGGAGCAAATTTAGCTTTAGCCAAGCGTTATTTAGATAGGATAAGAAGAAAATTGCCGAAATTCAGAGTTGTCGCTGATGGAATTGATTTACCCTTTAAAAATTATATGAATATCATTATTATGAACGGAGATCTAGGCAAGCATTTTCCGATAGCAAAAGGAATTCCCTTGGGCAGTGGTGATTTTCAAGTAACTTTAATGGAGGATAAAGGCTTAATCGCTGCCTATAAGCAGATGATTCATGCTTGGAAAGGTGATTTAGCAGATTATGCAGAAGAGTTGGGAGTCCAGATTTTTAGGACCAAGAATCTTAAGCTCACACCCGACTCTCAATCGCAATATTTTTTAAATGTTGATGGCCTTTTGAAAAAAATATACGGAAAAATAGAATACCGCCTATTCTCTAGAGTTAAGTTAATTACTGGTTAAAAGGAAGAAGAATATACCTAATGAAAAAAAAGGTTTTGGTGGCAATGAGCGGCGGTGTAGATTCGTCAGTGGCTGCTCATCTCCTGTGCGAAGAAAACTACGCGGTTGTAGGTGTTACTATGTGTTTGGGCATCAAGGAGGCCGGAAGCGCAAAACCTCTTTGCTGCGGCCGGCAAGCAATAGAGGATGCAAAAAAAGTCTGCCATAAATTAAACATTTCCCATTATGTAATGGACTTCTCGAAAGATTTAGAAGAAAAAGTAATTAATCCTTTTATCCGAGAGTACGCGCGGGGCAGAACCCCCAATCCCTGCGTAGAGTGTAATAAGCATATAAAATTCGGCAGTTTATTGAAAAAGGCCCTTGGTTTAGATTTTGATTATTTGGCTACCGGCCATTACGCCAAACTCCAGAGCGAAAATGGAAGGTTTTTTTTAAAAAGGCCTGAAGATAGAAATAAAGACCAGAGTTATTTTCTTTATCCTATAAAGTACAATCGCCTCAAATATATTTTATTTCCCTTAGATACCCTTATTAAAGAAGAGGTAAGGAAGATTGCCAAAGGGGTGAATTTGCCGGTTGCCGATAAACCCCAAAGTCAGGATATTTGTTTTATTCCTGATGGGGATTGCCGCGGATTTCTCAAAGAAAGAATAAAAAGGATGAACCCCGCTCTTGCGCGCAAGGGCGGGGTGAACCCCGGGCCGATTGTGGATTTAAATGGTAAAATTTTAGGCCGGCATAAAGGAATTTATTTTTATACCGTTGGCCAAAGAGAAGGTTTAGGTATAAGTTCAAAAAGGCCTCTTTATGTAATTTCTCTTGATGTTGGGAAAAATCAACTTATAGTAGGAGAGAGAAAGGATTTAGGTGCTAAAGAACTCATCGTGAGTAATCTAAATTTTTTAGTTAAAGATTTCCCCAAAAATGTTTTTGCTAAAATAAGGTATGCTCATCTCGAAGCGAAGTGTAAAATCACTGACTATCACTTACGCGGTGATAGTGGTAAGATTGTAGTGGTTTTTGATGAGGAGCAGGAAGCAATAACCCCGGGGCAGTCAATAGTGTTTTATGACAATGATATTGTTTTAGGTGGAGGAATAATAGATAGAGCTGGAGTTTCCCCAAAATTTCCTAATAAGGAAACTCCAGTAAATTCAAAATGCAAAAGTCAAAAGGCAAAATGACAAATCAAAATTCAAAATCTTCAAAAAACTTAATATTTTCAATGTTTTTTAGAGAACTTCTAAAAATACAAAAATGTTAATAGATTTAATTCAAATGCAGCCTAAAGAATCCGGCGTGGTGGCAGAAATTCAAGGGAGTTGCGGTTTAGCAAGAAGAATCCAGAGTATGGGGGTGAGGCCGGGGAAAAAGATAACTAAATTAAGTTCTCATTTTAGCCGCGGCCCGCAAACCATAAAGATAGGCAATATGAGAATCGCGGTTGGTTTTGGCATGGCTAAGAGAGTTTTTGTTCAGGTAGAAAGATGAACCCAGCCCTTCCTAAAAAGAAGAGTTTGAGGTATTATTTCTGTTGGCGAATATGAATAAAGAAAAACAAGGAAGGGCGCGGTGAAAATAGATAAGATTTTGTTAATGGGTAATCCCAATGTTGGCAAGAGCACTGTGTTTTCCCGGCTTACGGGAGCGAAAGTGGTAATCTCTAATTATCCCGGAACCACAGTAGAATTTACCCAGGGGCAAATGAAACTTGGCGAAGAAAAAACAATGGTAATAGATGTTCCCGGTACTTACACTTTAGAGCCCACTTCTAAAGCCGAAGAAGTAGCTACTCAGATGCTAAAAGACGGCAATTTAGTAGTTATTAATATTATCGATGCTACGAATTTGGAAAGAAATCTTTATCTAACTTTACAACTGTTAGAAAAGGGTATTCCTGTTGTTGTCGCTTTAAATATGTGGGACGATACCAAACATAGAGGGATTCATATTGATACTGAGAAATTAGAGGCTGTTTTGGGAGTACCTGTGATTCCTATTTGCGGATTAACCGGAGAAGGAATAAAAGAGTTAGTTAGCCGCCTGGGGCAAGCAGGGGTTTCAAAATTACAGGTTTCTTCTGACGGCCAGAAGTGGGAAAAAATGGGAGAAATTATAGAAAAAGTCCAAAAATTAGTTCACCGCCATCATACATTAATAGAGAGATTGGAAGATTTAACTATCAAGCCTTTAACCGGCCTTCCTATTGCTTTGGGAATTATTTATTGCGCGTTTTGGGTAATTCGTTTTATTGGAGAGAATCTTATTAGTTATGTGTTCGAACCTATATTTAACGAACTGTGGCTGCCTTTAATGATGAAATTAAGCGTATTTTTAGGCCCAGAAAGTTTCTTGCACCGTATATTTATTGGCAGTCTCATCGACGGCGCGATAGATTTTGGCCAGTCTTTTGGATTTTTAACTACAGGACTTTTTGTGCCCATAGCAATGGTGCTGCCTTATATATTCAGTTTTTATTTAATATTAGGATTTTTAGAAGATTTAGGATATTTACCTCGTTTAGCAGTCTTAGCCGATAATTTTATGCATCATTTAGGGCTTCATGGATATACGATAATTCCCTTTATCCTTGGCTTGGGGTGTAATGTGCCAGGGGCATTAGCCACTCGTCTTCTGGAAGAAAGGCGGGAGAAATTTATTGCTGCCACTTTAATGGCGATAGCTGTCCCTTGTATGGCGCAAATTGCTATGATTGTAGGGCTGGTGGGAGAGCGGGGAGGAAAATATC
>JAHJHM010000069.1 GCA_018823915.1 Candidatus Omnitrophota bacterium | reverse complement strand
ATTTATTTCTACAGGAAAAGGCGCTCTTTTAGGCGGCGGCTTAGGTTATCTCTTAACTAAGCATAACCGAGGTAGAGCAGCAGCCATAGGCGCAGGCATAGGAGGAGTTTTAGGCTACACAACCCATGATTACTTAAAGAAACTTGATACCAATGATACCTATCTAACTCTTAGAAAAGGTATTGCTAATGTAAGCTTAGGATTAGTTCCTTTAAATAACAATCAGGCAGCACATCTTCAGGGAAAGGGAGATTCTCTTAATTGGTTTGAGCGGCCTTATTTTAGTTCAAAGCTAGGCTCATCTCTCTTTAATCAAGGGGCAAACTATGGGTCTACGGTTTCCGGGTGGTTGACCAATGACATTCTACACCCCTGGGCGGATAAAGTAGAAATTGCTAAGTTAAATAAAGGCCTAATAGGGCTTTCCCCCATAGAGAGGACGCAATATATTAAAACCAATGCCGCTAAATACAGAAAAGCAGGAGCAGTTTCTATTTTTAGTGGTGGAGGTGAGGGGGAGATTGTGGTGGATGAGGAAGCGATCAATTCTCTTAACAACAAAGGTAATAGATATCATTTTTATAAAGGCAATTTTAAAGGTAAGCATCGACCTTTAACCCGCGAGATTCTTCTAGGTTCTAACAGTCTTAGAAATACAATAAACCAAAGTAAATTACCACAGATGAATTGTCGAATTAGGGGTATACCGGAGGTAAAATTTTTGATAAAAGAATTGGGATACTCCGATGCTTCCATTTTAGCGGAAAAGTTGATTCAAGGGATGGATCCGAATTTATTGCCATACTCAAAAAGCGTTCTTCAGGTAGCAAGGGACGATTATGATAGAGGGAAGATATCTTTAGATGAACTTTCTTTGGTAGAGCTTGAGGTAATTGGTTACCTTGCCTCTCATATAGACTATCGTTTTCCCTATGAAAGTGATATGGTGGAGTTACCGAGCATGCTCGCAAATAATAGAGCTAATTGTGTAGGCTATAGCCAACTACACCATATCCTAGGAAAATCTTTGGGTTTGTCACCTATTGTTATTGATGTTAGTAAACGCCAGTATGATGAAGGATTAATTCGTCACGCCGGTACCTTATACACTCTTTCTAACGGTAAATCTGTAGCTGTAGATGGTGGAATTTGGGGCAAACCTTTTCTTTTGGAGAAAGAATATTATCCTGTTTCCCACTCACCTGACGGTAAAGCAAACTATATAGAAACATTAAATCCTTCTAACTACTATAAAAAGATCAGATTACATCCACATTGGTTACCTGCAGCAATGAAAGACTGGGAAGCACTTAGGGCATCAGAAAGAGGCGATTATCGTGAGGCAGTCAAGTTGGCAAAAGAAGCCGTGCGGTTAGATCCAGAAAATTCGACGGCACATGGAAATTTAGGGGCCTTCTATCGTAACTTATCTCTGAAGGCAAAGGATCCACTAACTAAGATAATATATGCATCGAACGCTTTCCAAGCATACCATGCTGCTATAGATTTGAATCCTGATTATTCTGAACCTTGGTTGTACATAGAAAATTTACTCCCTTCTTCTAATTGGCTTTATAAACACACACGTATTAGCCATATCAATGACCCAAAATTGAAGCAAGTTTTTCAAGAAAAAACTATATTATTCGATGAATAAGCGTAAAACTTCAAAAAAAGATTAAATTTTTACAATTGACAGCCACTTCTTAAAATCGACACAGTATTTTAAAAGAGCAGCCCCTCGAGAAAAGAGATATTATGTTTCGCCCTATTTCCGCCCAAAATAAAAAAATATCAGGACGTATTTTATTCTTGACAGAAGGTTTCTTCGCTAATATAATTATGGAAAAGGTAATTCCAAAATGAGACTCAAAACGGAATCGATAATTCCTAGGGTTTTTAAAGCGCCAAGGGAAAGTTTTTTTCTATTTGGCCCGCGAGGAACAGGCAAATCTACTTGGCTGCGTGCTACAATGAAGGATGCTATTTGGATTGATTTATTGGAGCCGGATATATTTCGTTACTATAGCGCTCGGCCCGAACGTTTACGGGAATTAGTCCTTGCAAATAAAGATAAACGTATAGTTGTAGTTGACGAAGTGCAAAAGGTACCTGATTTATTGAGTGTAATACATGGTTTAATTGAGAGAAAAGGGGGCTGGCAATTTATATTAACAGGATCAAGCTCTAGAAAATTAAAACGTTCAGGGGTTGATCTTCTTGCAGGAAGAGTTTTGAAACACACACTTCATCCATTTATGGCAGTAGAGATAGGTAAAAAATTTAACCTTAAATCTGCCCTAAAATACGGAATGCTTCCTTTGGTTATGGCTGCTTCAGAACCCGAAGAAGTATTAAGGGCATATGCAGCGCTTTATGTACGTGAAGAGGTTCAAATGGAAGGACTTGTTAGAAATATAAGTGGATTTTCTCGATTTTTAGAGACAATTAGTTTTTCCCATGGGGCAGTGCTTAATGTTAGTAATGTAGCTAGAGATTGTGAGATTGAACGCAAGGTCGTAGAAGGATACATCGGCATTTTAGAAGATTTACTTCTTTCTTTTCGTCTGCCTGTTTTTACAAAGAGAGCAAAGAGGGCCACAGCAAACCACCCTAAGTTTTATTATTTTGATACAGGCGTATTTCGTTCTTTACGGCTCACCGGCCCGCTTGATCGGCCAGAGGAAATAGAAGGCAGCGCCCTTGAAGGATTAGTGGCACAACATTTGGTTTCGTGGAATGCCTATCGAGGAGAAAAAAATAAAATTTATTATTGGCGCACACGTTCAGGCGTAGAGGTTGACCTTATTGTTTATGGAGAAGAAGTATTCTGGGCTATTGAAGTAAAAAGCACTTCTCGTGTACGTAAAGAAGATTTAGATTCATTGCGTGCATTTAAAGAAGATTTCCCGCAATGCAATGCCTTTTTATTATATCGCGGCAAAGAACGCCTTTTGCGAGATGAGATATTGTGCGTTCCTTGCGAAGAATTTCTTAGAAAATTAAACCCACAGACAAAATTAATGGAATAGACCTATTCCTTAAACTCACCTTTTAAAATCAACACAGCTCGGAAAGAGAGATATTATATCTTTCCTCATTCTCGCCCACCCGCCCAAAATAAAAAAATAAAAAATCTCTTGACAGAATAAACGTACGTGTTAAACTTCGTCAATGCCTATAGATTTTAGCAGAAACCCAGATGAGATAATTAATCAATTTAAGGAAAAGTTTAAATTCCGCCCTCCGCAAAATTTTCCTATCGCGATTATTATTGGTATAGTTGCCGTTCTTATGCTTTTAGGAGGGGCATTTTATACTATTCAGCAAGATGAAGTAGGGGTAGTTTTACGTTTTGGTAAATTTATCGGGACTACTACTCCCGGCCTGCATTTTAAACTGCCGTTGGGGATTGACAAGGCTATCCCGGTTAAAGTGGAAAAAGTTTATACCGGAGAATTTGGTTTTAGGACTAAAGAGGCAGGGGTAAAGACAGTGTACAGCCAGAAGTCTTACGATGATGAAGCCTTAATGCTTACCGGAGATTTAAACGTTATAGATTTAGAATGGATTACTCAATTTAAAATTCAAGATCCGTTTAAGACTTTATTTAAGGTAAGAGATATTGATAAAACAATACGGGACATTTCGGAATCAGTAATACGCGCCATTGTTGGTGACTACACTTTTAATGAAGTTCTTACTACGAAAAGAATAGAAATAAATAATATGGTTCAGATTGAAATGCAAAAAATCCTTGATTCTTATGAGACAGGGATTCAAGTAGTAAAAGTTAAACTACAGGATGTTAATCCGCCTGATCTGGTAAAGCCGGCATTTAATGAGGTTAACCAGGCAAAGCAGGAAAAAGAAAAATTAATCAACCAGGCTAAGGAAGTGTATAACCAAAAAATACCCCAGGCAAAAGGTGAAGCTTCAAAAATGATTGAAGAAGCCGAAGGTTATTCTTTGGAAAAAGTTAATAACGCCGAAGGTGATGCCCAGAGGTTTCTCCTTTTATGGAAAGAATATGCCCAGGCTCGCGATGTAACCTCAAAGCGCCTATACTTAGAACATATGAGCAGTATTTTAGCGAAAGCGGGTAAAAAGTATATTGTCGACTCTAAAGAACACGGGATTTTACCTTTATTAAAATTAGGAAATGAATAACAAAAATGTTGGTTTAATATTGGGTGTCATTTTAGTTATACTTATTATGGGCAACCCTTTCTATGTCCTTTCCGAAGGAGAACAGGCAGTAGTTACTATGTTTGGCAAGCCCAGGGGAAATTCTGTTGTTACCGCCGGCCTTAAACTTAAGATTCCTTTTTTTGAAAAAGTTACTAAATTCCAAAAGAGGCTATTAGAATGGGACGGTTTTCCCAGTGAAATTCCCACTAAAGATAAAAGGTATATTTTTGTAGATACAACTGCCCGGTGGAAGATAAAAGACGCCTTGAAGTTTTTTAAATCAGTTTCTGATGAACGGGGAGGCCAAGCCATACTTGATGGTATAATCGACGCGGCAGTAAGAGACGCGGTAACTGCTCAGAATTTAGTTGAAGTTGTCCGTTCATCAAACAGGATAGTTGAATTTCGAGAGCAGCTTGAGAAAAAAGAGGGATTTATTGAAGAAGCCGCCTTAGAGGCAATAAGAATCGGTAGAGACAAAATTAGACAAGAGATTGTAGAAAAAACAAAAAACGATTTGGATACACGATTTGGCATTGAGCTTATAGATGTAAGGATTAAAAGAATAAATTATGTGGAAGAAGTACAAAAGAAAGTTTATGAACGTATGATTGCCGAACGCAGGCAGGCGGCTGAGGAATACCGCTCTGAAGGGCGTGGTATTCGGGCAGGAATTGAAGGCCGCACAGAAAAAGAATTAAAAGGGATACTCTCCCAAGCCTATAAGGAATCCCAGAAAATTAAGGGCTTGGCGGATGCTAAATCTACGAAAATTTACGCTGATGCCTACAACGAAGACCCTCAGTTTTATTCTTTTTTTAAGACTCTAGAAACTTATCAAAAGACTATTGACGCGAATACCACCGTCATTCTTACCACCGACGGTGAATATTTTAAATACCTAAAAGAAATCTCCCCCCAATAAAATCAGACTACAGATTAAATCGACATTAAATGAGAATCTTGAATCGGGGTTTCATCGAATGTGGCTTGTTAAATTTTCGATATGATGAATTTAAATAAGTTTACACAAAAAGCGCAGGAAGCGATTGCCCAGGGCGCAGGGCTGGCTAAAAATTATCGTCATCAGGCTTTTTTGCCTGAGCACTTTCTTATGTCTCTAATGCAGGAGCCAAAGGGCATTACTCGTCAGGTTTTCGGAAGCCTTGGAATAAACTTAGCAGATTTAGGCGATAAATTGAAAGAATTTCTACATCTACAGCCAAAAGTTTATGCCGAGACCAAAGATGTTTATGCCTCAGGCCGCTTGGGAGAAGTTTTAACCAACGCGCGAAAATACGCTAGTGATTTTGGCGATGAATATGTAAGCTCTGAACATCTCGTTTTAGGCATGATGCAAGACAAAAATTCTTTTTTATACAGCTATCTGTCTAAGCAAGGGATATCCGGCGATGATTTGGTTAAGATCGTAAAGGAGATTAGAGGCGCTCACCATGCTGATTCTTCAATGGCTGAGGATACTTACAGGGCATTAGAAAAATTTGGTCGGGATTTAACTGAAGCTGCAAAAAAAGGTAAACTTGATCCTGTAATTGGAAGAGATGAGGAAATAAGAAGAATTATTCAGGTTTTATCCCGACGGACTAAAAACAATCCTGTTTTAATTGGTGAACCGGGAGTAGGCAAGACTGCCGTTGTTGAAGGCCTGGCGCAGAGAATCGCCTCAGGTGATATCCCAGAAGGTCTAAAAGATAAAAAAATAATTGCCCTTGATTTAGGGATGTTGGTAGCAGGGGCAAAATTCAGGGGAGAATTTGAAGAACGCCTTAAGGGGGTTCTGAAGGAAATAGAAGCAAAGCAGGGCGAAATTATTCTTTTTATTGATGAATTACATAGTCTAGTGGGCGCCGGCCAGGCTGAAGGGGCAGTGGATGCGGCGAATATGTTAAAACCGGCCTTAGCTAAAGGAACCTTGCGTTGTATCGGTGCCACGACCTTAGATGAATATAGAAAGCGTATCGAGAAAGATGCTGCGCTTGAGCGAAGATTCCAGCCGGTTTTAGTTTGCGAACCTACAATAGAGCAGACGATTGCTATTTTGAGAGGCTTGAAAGAAAGATATGAGGTTCACCATGGTATAAGGTTGAAGGATTCTTGCTTGATTGCCGCGGCTGTATTATCTTCCCGCTATATATGCGAAAGATTCCTTCCTGATAAAGCAATAGATTTAATTGATGAAGCAGCAAGCCGTTTGCGTATTGAAATCGATAGCAAACCGGAAAATATAGATAAACTGGAAAGAAAAATTATGGAACTCCAAATTCAGAAGCAGGCTTTAAAAAAAGAGAAAGATGAGTCAGGAAAAATAAAGCTGGAAAAATTAGAAAAAGAAATAAATGAGTTGAGTGGTAAGCTTGAGAAATCTAAAATTCAATGGCAGAAAGAAAAAGACCTTATATCAAAGATAAGAAAAATCAAGGAGGAAATAGAGAAATTAAAGACTAAATCTATAGAATTTCAGAAAGAAGCGCAATTAGAAAAAGTAGCGGAAATTCGTTATGGAAAGATTCCTCAATTAGACAAAGAATTGGAAGGGTTAAATAAAGAGCTTTTTGGTGTTGGGCAAAAACAGAGGATGCTCAAAGAAGAGGTTGATGAGGAAGATATTGCCCAGATAGTCTGCCAGTGGACAGGAATTCCTGTATCCCGCCTTATGGAGGCAGAAGTGAGCAAGCTTTTGAGGATAGAGGAGGAGCTTAAGAAACAAATAGTCGGCCAGGATGAAGCGATTGAGTTAATCTCCAACTGCATAAGAAGAGCGCGCTCAGGATTAGCTGATCCCAATAAGCCTTTAGGTTCATTTTTATTTTTAGGGCCTACAGGAGTTGGTAAGACAGAAACCGCCAAGGCTCTTGCCAGGTTTTTGTTCAATAGCGAGGGAAATTTAATAAAAATAGATATGAGTGAATATATGGAGAAATTTTCTGTATCACGGCTGATTGGCGCTCCTCCCGGGTACGTTGGCTATGAACAAGGAGGGCAATTGACAGAAAAGGTAAGGCGAAAACCTTATTGTGTAATTCTTTTTGATGAAATTGAAAAAGCACATCCGGAAGTTTTTAATATATTGCTGCAAGTTCTTGATGATGGCCGGCTAACGGATTCGCAAGGAAGAGCGGTAAATTTTAAAAATACACTTATAATCATGACTTCTAATATAGGAAGTCAATATTTTGTTGATCCCACAATTACGATAAAGGGAGTAGAAGAGAAGATAAAATTAGAGCTCAAAAGTCATTTCCGTCCGGAATTTTTAAACCGATTGGATGAAGTAATAATTTTTGATCGTTTGGATTTAAAGGAAATTAAAGATATAGTCAGCCTTGAAGTGGAAGTTTTAAAAATGAGGTTGAGAGATAAGAAAATTGAGGTAGAATTGACTCACTCCGGAAGAGAGTTTATTGCTGAACGGGGATTCAGCCCGGAATATGGAGCCCGCCCCTTAAAACGCACGATTCAAAAGTTAATCATAGACCCTTTAAGCGTAAAAATAATTGGAGGTGAATTTAAAGAGGATGATAAGATAATTATTGATGTAAAAGATAGGAAGATTGTGTTTAGGAAGACTGAAAATAGCGATAGATACCAGTAAAATAAAAACTCGAATTTCTAATTTTTGAGAAAGAAAAAAGAAGGAGGGCGAAAAAAATGCGAAGTGATGTATCATTTAAATACTTAAAGAGAAGCAAATTTATTGATAACATTTTAGAAAATAATTTTAAAAAGATAGAGCGGCGCATTAAGATATTTAAAAATGATGATCCAATACACATTTCTGTGCATATAGAAAAAAATCCTCATAAGGAACAGTATTTTTGCCGTTCCCATATTTATCTGCCTTTTTCTAAAGTTTTGATAGCGCAAGAAAAGGGTTACGATTCTTCTTTGGCAATAAATAAAGCTTTTTCGGCCCTCACTAAGCAGCTGGATAAATTAAAATATAAGATTGAATGGCATCGTAGAAAAAAAGCGAAAGAAAGCAAAAGCATATCTTGACGAGGCAGGGGTTATATGTTAGGATAGCGGGTTTTTAATGAGGAACCGATATGGATAAATACATAAAAGTAAGAGAAAGAGAAGAAGAAATTTTAGATTTAGTGATTGAAAGCTATATAAAAGAATCGAAACCAATAGGATCTAGTCATCTTTGCGACAATCATCATCTTCCATATTCTTCCGCCACAGTAAGGAATATTATGGAAGTTTTAGAGAAAAAAGGGTTTCTTTCTCATACCCACACTTCTTCAGGCAGAATTCCTACTCAAGAAGGATTCAGGCGTTATGTCGGGCACCTTAAGGAAGAAGACATAATAAATGATTATCCAGTGAGTTTAGATTCTTACTCTTTGGCAATTTCCGATACAGAAGATATTGTTAACTATACTCTTGATGTTCTTGCTAAGGAGAGCGGATACACTTCTTTAGTGGCGATATCCAGCAGTTCTGTGGAGTCTGGGCAAGATGAAAGATTATTTTTTCGTGGAGCGCGGTTTATCTTAGAGCAGCCTGAATTTGAAGATATAGCCAGACTTAAAAAATTGTTCTATATCCTTGAGGTAAAGATAACTCAACTTCAAAGTTTACTTTTTTCTTATCTTGATGAAAGAATAAAAATTCTTATTGGAGATGAAATCGGCCTTGAGGAAATTTCTGATTGTTCTTTGCTGGTTTCCGGTTCAAAAGAAAAAAGTTTATCCTTTGGGCTTCTTGGCCCAATAAGAATGGATTACGTAAAGGCATCTTCTTGCTTGTGCGCTGTTAGAAATGAATTGAAAAAAATATCTCGAGGGTCCTAATGATGAAAAAAAAAGAAGAGGAAATACCGGCATCTAAACTCAAAGAATGTTCATCCGGGGAAAAAGAAAATCAAGCTGACATTAAAGATTGCGAAAAAGATATACTATCTAAAGCAAAAGAGGAATATAATCTTCTTTGGGATAAACATTTACGCTTTCAGGCAGAATTTGATAATTACAAGAAAAGGTCTCTTAAGGAAAAGGCAGAATTTATTAAGTTTGCCAATGAGGGGCTTATCTTAGAACTTTTGAGCATTCTTGATAATTTCGAACGAGGCATAAAATCAACAGAGCAAAAAAAGGATTTTAATCTTTTGCATCAGGGTGTAGAGATGATTTCCCTGCAGCTGCATAGTTTATTGAATGCTAAAGGCCTAAATAAAATAAAATCTGTGGGTGAGAAATTTAATCCCCATCAGCATGAAGCAATAGAGGTAGTAGCGAGTGAAGATATAGGCATAGAAGAAGATATTGTGATTGAAGAAATGCAGGCTGGTTATATGTTGGATGGCCGCGTAATAAGGCCGGCAAAAGTGAAAGTTTGTAAGAAAGCGGAAGAAAAAATAATAGAAGAAGTAGAAAAAATGGAAGAAAAACTCGAAGAAGAAATAGCAGAAAACAAAGAACAAACGGCAGAAGATAAAAAACAGCCGATAAAAAATGAAAACTAAGTTACAAATAAATTTTCGATAATGTCAAAAGTTTTATAAAAAATTGTGGGTAAAATGATTGATTTTAAAAGGATATTTTTCATATAAAGGGGGAAGGAAACCCAAAATCCTAAACCCGAAACTCTAAATAAACTCAAAATGGATAAAACTCAAAATACAAAACTTAAGAACCCAAATTCTTTAAACTCAAAAATTGGTTTCAAATTTTGTGTTTTGGATTTTGGATTTATTTGGGATTTAGAGTTTAGTGTTTAGAGTTTAGAAAATAGAAGATATTTTTGACAATACAAAATTTTCGAGAAGGAGGAACAATATGGCAAAAGTAATTGGTATTGATTTAGGAACGTCTAATTCATCAGCGGCAGTAATGGAAGGAGGCAAGCCGGCGATCATTCCTTCAGCCGAAGGGGCGGGGGTTGCCAGCGGAAAAGCCTTCCCTTCTGTAGTTGCTTTTACAAAAGATGAACAGCGCTTAGTGGGTGAACCGGCGCGAAGACAGGCAACAGTTAATCCTGAAGGCACTGTTTTAGCGGCAAAAAGAAAGATGGGTACAGATTTTAAGTTTAAGGTTTACGGTAAAGAGTATACTCCTCAGCAGATATCTTCATTTATCTTACAAAAAATTAAGCAAGATTCAGAAAACTATCTTGGTGATGAAATAAAAGACGTGGTAATTACTGTGCCTGCTTATTTTAATGATAACCAAAGGCAGGCAACCAAAGATGCCGGCATGATCGCCGGTTTAAATGTTCTTAGAATTATTAATGAACCTACCGCGGCCTGTTTAGCTTATGGGCTAAATAAGGTCGGTAAAGAATTAAAGATTATGGTATTTGATTTTGGCGGCGGTACCCTTGATGTTACGATAATGGAGATGTGGGCAGAAGGCGGTTTTAAAGTTCTCTCTACCAGCGGCGATACTCATCTTGGCGGAACCGATATGGATAACTTTCTTATTGATTATATTGCCGAAGATTTTAAGAAGCAGTCAGGGATAGATTTGCGTAATGATAAAATGGCAATACAGCGTTTAAGGGAAGCGGCCGAGAAAGCAAAAATTGAGCTTTCTTCAACGCTTGCTACAGATATTAATTTACCTTTTATTACCGCTGATGCTAACGGGCCAAAACATCTTACGATGTCTATAAACCGTGCTAAATTAGAAGAATTAATTACTCCCATTATTGATAAGTGTAAGGGCCCTATGCAGCAAGCCTTTGATGATGCTAAGCTTACCTCCGCCGACATCAATAAAATTATAATGGTTGGCGGCCCCACGCGTATGCCTATTGTTCAAAAATTTGTTGAGGACTACGCAGGTAAAAAGATCGAGCGTGGCATTGACCCAATGGAATGCGTATCTATGGGGGCGGCAGTACAGGCATCGATAATTACCGGTGATACCAAGGATGTCCTTCTACTGGATGTTACTCCTCTTTCTTTAGGCATAGAGACATTAGGAGGAGTGTGTACCAAGCTTATTGAGAGAAACACTACTATTCCTACTAAAAAAAGCCAGGTTTTCTCTACAGCTGACGATAATCAAACAGCAGTAACGATTAGAGTCCTTCAGGGCGAACGCCCAATGGCCGGTGATAACACGGAATTAGGAAGATTTGATTTAGTGGGGATACCTTCGGCGCCTCGCGGCCTGCCACAGATAGAGGTTACCTTTGATATTGACGCTAACGGTATCGTTCATGTTACGGCTAAAGATAAGGGGACAGGTAAAGAACAATCAATAAGAATAACTGCTCCGCAAAAATTATCCGAAGAAGAAATTGAAAAGCTGGTAAAGGAAGCGCAAAAGTATGCCCAAGAAGATGAAAAGAAAAAAGAGATGGTAGAGCTAAGAAATAAAGCGGATACACTGGCTTATACAACGGAGAAATCTTTGAAAGATTTTGGAGATAAAATATCCGAAGGTGATAAAAAAACAATCGAAGGAAAATTAACCGCGCTAAAGGAACTATTAAAAAATACTGCCTCAGGCAAAGAGGAAATTCAAAAGGCCGTAGATGAATTAACTACCGCGTCTCACAAACTGGCTGAAGAGATTTATAAGGCAAGTACTAAAGAAGCACAAGCTAAAGCTGGAGAGCAGCAAGAAGCGCAACAGGAGCCAAACTCTTCAAGCAAACCCCAAGAACCCAAAAAACCAAAGGAAGACGAAGTAATTGATGCTGAGTATAAAGAAGAAGATAACAGTAAGGAGTAAGTGTTTTAAATCTCCCTTAATCCGTAAATAGTCAGTAAAGTACGTTTTATTGCAAAATGCAAATTGCAAAGTGAAAAATGCAAAATAAACTTAAAAGAAATAGAAGAAATAATAGAGATTATTGCAAAATTAGTAATTACGGCAAAGAAAAATAAATAATTT
>JAHJHM010000068.1 GCA_018823915.1 Candidatus Omnitrophota bacterium | reverse complement strand
TATTATTGCAAAGTCAGTAATTACGGCAAAGAAAAATAAGTAATTTTAACTTGCTTGTGCCCGTTAGGGTATGCAATTTGCAATTTGCATTTTGCACTGAATATTCAGAAAAATTTAGATATGGTTCACTGAATATTTACGTTTACAGTTTCTTCTTCAGATAAATTTTTTAAGGGTTTATTTTGATGGATAATTTTATAAAGACGGAAAGAATTTATACTATTTTGGAGTTGAATAGCACTGTTAGGAGGTTATTAAAAAGTGAGTTCCCTGATGCTGTCTGGGTATGTGGAGAAATTCAGGATTTTAGGGCAAGCAGGGATAGGAGGCATATTTATTTTAATCTTGCGCAAAAGCACCCTGAAGCCGATGAGATTATTGCTAAAGCTAACGCAGCCATTTTTCAAAATCGAAAGCCTCTAATTTTTAAACGCCTACAAGAGGCCGATTTGAGTTTTGAGCTGAAAGACGACATTAAAGTTAAACTTCTTTGTGAATTAGATTTATACCCGAAAACAGGAAGTTTTAGCCTGATTGTTGTTGATATTGATCCTATATATACTTTAGGTAAAATCGCCCAGAACAGGCAAAGGATAATTGAGGAATTAAAGGTAAGGGGATTATTAGATAAGAATAAATTGCTAAGGATTCCCACTATTCCATTAAAAATAGGCTTGATTACTTCTTTTGACTCTGCCGCTTACCATGATTTTGCTAATGAGCTTAAAGGGAGCGGTTATGGATTTAAAATCTTTCTTTGCGATTGTTATATGCAGGGCAAATTCGTTGAGAAAGATGTGCTTAGGGCTTTGCGCCTTTTTAATAATTTACCTATGAATAAGACCCCTCCTTCAAAGGTATCAGGAGGGTCTACTTGTGCCCGTAAGGGTATCCCTATGGATAAGTTGGATGTGGTTGTGATTACCCGGGGAGGCGGCTCTACCGCGGACTTAAGTTATTTTGATAACAAAAGAGTCGCTGAGGCAGTTGCTAACTCTAAATTTCCCGTTATCTCTGCTTTAGGCCACCAGATAAATATTACCATTGTTGATATGGCCGCTCACACAACTTTGAAAACTCCTACAAAAGCCGCTCAATTCCTCGTTGAGTTAGTAGGGGAATTTGTGGAAGGGCTAAATTATTTAGAACAACAAATTGTCCGAAAAACAGAGGATTTGTTTAAAATTAAGAAAGGGGGATTGGAAACAATGGCAGTAAAGATGGATTCCATCCTATCCCACTACTTTCGTTTTCACGAGCAGCAACTTTTAGAAAAAAAACTTACTATGCTAAATTCCTTAAAAGCTATTTTAGTCAAAAAAAGACAGAAACTAGAGAGAATTTTTGAGGGTTGTAAGGCAGCTTCCAGTAGAATTTTTAAAAGCTCTCAAGATTATATAGAATATATAAAGGAGAAGATAAAGCTTCTAGACCCGGGAAATATTTTAAGGCGCGGCTACTCTATAACTTTTAAGGATAAAAAAGTATTAAAGAGTGTCGATGATCTAATGGAAAAAGATTATATTAGGACAATTTTGCATAAAGGAAGCATAATCTCAGAGGTAAAGAGAAAGGAGGGGGGAAATGACTAAAAAAAATGTAAAATATAGTGAGGCAATTGATGAGTTAAATAGTATCATCGGAGATCTGGATTCAGAAAGGATAGGTGTTGATGAGGTATCTTTGAAAGTTAAAAGGGCAATGGATCTCATTAAGCTATGCCGGGAAAAAATCGAAAAAACAGAATTTGAGGTTAGGAAGGTTGTTGAAGAATTTGAAAAGAATTAAATTGCTTGAGTAATTGACTTGAATGTTTGGGTAAGTTTTATGGAACGCTTCCGAAGTTTTTTAGACGATTATGGAGCAAAATTTTAGGAAAACAATAGAGGATTACGGATTATTAAATAAGAGAGATAGAGTTATTTTGGGGGTTTCCGGCGGGCCTGATTCTATATTTATGCTTCATCAGTTTCTAAGGATAAAAGACGAGTATAAACTTCAGTTAGTCTGCGCGCATTTAAATCACAGTTTAAGAAAAGAGGCCGATAAGGAAGAAGATTTTGTGAGGGGGGTATGCCGTGATTTAGGGATGAGATTTATCAGTGAAAAAAAAGATGTTAAGAAACTTTTTAAAGGAAATTCCTTAGAACAGACAGCAAGAAATTTTAGATTTGACTTCTTTTTAAAATGTTCGCGGGAAACTAAAATCAAGAAGCTTGCCTTAGCTCACCATAAGGATGATTTAGCAGAAACTATTTTGATGAAGTTGATTAGGGGAACGGGGTTAAGTGGTTTAAGGGGATTCTTGCCTCAGTCAAAGTTTAAAAGTCTTACTGTTATTAGGCCTCTTATTGAACTAAGAAAGAAAAAAATTACTGATTACCTCGCGAAAGAAAAGATAACTTATTGTATAGATAAGAGTAATTTTCAAGAGATTTTTTTCCGTAATAAAATAAGATGCAGGCTTATGCCTCTTCTTGAAGAATTAAATCCTAATATAACAGATAATTTGTACAATTTAGCTTCCAGTGTTTGTTTAGATTATGATTTTATCCACACATTTTCTTATCGTGAGTTTCAATCTTTAAGAAAGGAGGAAAAATTTGGGGGTTTAAAGCTAGACTTGCAAGGATTAGTGAAATTATCTCCTTCAATATTAAATAATGTGTTAAGAATCGCGATTGAAGAAGTAAAAGGCGACACAAGAAGAATAGAGAGTAAGCACCTTAAAGAGCTCAGAGATTTGATTTTAAACAGGCCGCAGACAAGCATTGTGGATTTACCTTCTTTATTAGTTAAAAAAGAAGGTAAATTTCTTTGCTTTGACACTCATCTTCATGGCTAGATATAGTATCCCTGCCTAAAATCTTCCACAACTTATTGTAGCATAAAATTTTATCCCATAGAACACCTTGACAAAAGAGGCAAAGAGTTCTATATTTATATTGTGGAGTAAAATGGAGTAAAGTGGAATGTGGTATGGAGAGTTTCATCATACTTTAGACGATAAAGATAGATTTATCCTTCCAGCTAAGTTTAGGGAAAAAATAAAAACTTTGGAAGAGAAAAAGTTTTATATTACCCGTGGACTTGACGGATGTCTTTTCCTTTTTTCTCAAAGTGTCTGGAATGGGTTAGAAGAAAAATTAAAGGCCCTTCCTTTTACTAAGCACGAGGCTCGTTCTTTCAACCGTTTATATTTTAGCGGTGCTTGTGAGGTAGAAATTGATTCTCAAGGGAGGATTATCCTTTCGGAATATCTGAAGGAGTTTGCGGCTATTAAAAGAGAGATAGTTATTATTGGTGTGGCTGATAGAATTGAAGTTTGGGGCAAAGAAGGCTGGAATAAGTTTTATCAGGAAAAGAAAAAGATATTTGAGGAGACGGCAGAAAATCTTTTTTAGCACGCTTTAAGAAAAAAATGACCCTTTGTGAAATTTCCCCAGAAACTAAGGAAGAAATTAGGCATTACCCTGTTATGCACAGGGAAGTTTTGCAGCTTTTGGATGTAAGTAGGAGAAAAATTATTGTAGATTGTACGGTGGGGGGTGGTTCTCATGCCCATAATCTGCTTGAGAGCGCGGAAGACGCGTACTTAATAGGGATAGATAAAGACCAAGAGTCGTTAGGAATAGCCTCACAGAGGTTGGAGCCTTTTAATGGAAGGTTTACTTTAATTAAAGATAATTTTTCTCATCTTGATACTATTCTGGAAAAATTAAACATTAAAGGTGTAGATATTTTCTTTTTTGACTTAGGGATGTCAACTTATCAACTAACTAATCCTGAGCGAGGTTTTAGTTTCTCCCAAGATGGCCCTTTAGATATGCGTATGGATAGAAATTCTTTTCTCTCCGCTTATGATTTGGTAAATAATTTAAGTGAAGTTGAGCTTGAGAGTATTTTTAGAAAATTTGGCGAAGAACGTTTTGCTAGAAGAATCGCTCATTTTCTAACAGAAGCAAGAAAGAGAGAGCCGATTTCCACAACTACCCAATTAGCCCGGATTATTTTGCGTACCGTACCTCTTAAAAATCGAAACTTAAGAATTCATCCTGCCACAAGAGTTTTTCAGGCATTGAGGATTGCGGTAAATAGGGAATTAGAGTCTTTAAGCCAAGGCATTACTAAGGCAGTTTCTCTCCTTAATAAAAGGGGAAGAATTGGGGTTATTTCTTTTCATTCTTTGGAAGATAGAATTGTCAAACATACCTTTAAGGATTTTTCTTCCAAAGGCAATTTGAAAATTATCACTAAGAAACCATTGTCTCCTGCCAGAGAAGAGTCAGAGGAAAATAAACCTTCTCGCTCAGGTAAGCTGCGGGTAGCAGAAAAAGTTTAAAAGCATAGTTTGCAACAATCAGTGCAAATATGAAAAGGAGCATATCATTTACCCCGTTAGACCCCTCCTTTAAAGGTAGTAGGAGGGTCTATCCCTGTGGATTAGATAGTAAATTTTTTAGTTTAATGGATAAACATCCAATGGGGCTTATTTTGGTTGTTTTTGTGTTTCTTTCCGCTTTTTTCTATCTTCATCAAAAAGTCCTCTATTACGCTGAGGGTTATCAGCTAACCAAGAGTTACCACCGCTTCGATAAACTCCTTGATAAGAGAGATAGCTTGATGTATAATTTCCAGAAGAAAGTCTCTCTATCTAAGATTAATCAATGGACAAAAGATAATGGTTTTGTCTTTACGGGGAAAGAGATTAAATTGGCTTTAAATTTAAAGAAAGAAGAATCGCTTCCTTCTCAGAGCAAGTTAGCTTTTTTGTTTAATCGTTTCTTCAAGATTCCCGGCACTCCCTCCACGGCTTTGGCAGATGAGAGAAAATAAATCCCGCCTCTTTCCATGGGATGTTAAACTCTACAGAAAGGGGCGGGATAAAAACATCGCCTAAGAGGTTCCATAAAGGCATGAAATTATTCGTGAATGAAGAATTCTGCCGGGGTTTACTCTCAAGCCTCGCTAATTTTCGCTAATTAGCGTATTTTCCTATAGCGTTGCCGTGAAAAAATGTGAACAGCTAAGAATAAAGTATATATATTTTTTCTTTATTTTCCTTTTTGTCATCCTCTCCGCAAGAATTGGTTATCTACAAGTATTCAAAAAAAAATTCTTTAGTTCCCTGGCCCAAAGCCAATACTATCGGCTTATTCCTTTGAAGGGAAAAAGAGGAAAGATCCTTGACTGTAAAGGAAGAATTTTAGCTAACGGAATAAATAGCCATTCTATTTTCGCTGACCCCTCTCTTATTGGCAATTTAGACGAAACTGTAGAAGTAATTTCTTCAAAGTTAGCTTTATCCAAAAAAGAACTTAAGAGTAAACTGCAAAAGAAAAAGAGATTCGTTTGGATAAAAAGAAAAGTTTCCTGGAAAGAATCAGAAGAAATAAAGTTATTAAAACTAAACGGCATAATGTCCATTAGAGAAGAGAAGAGATTTTATCCTCAAGAGAACTTATCTTTTTCTATTTTAGGGATAGTAGATATTGACAATAAGGGTCTAGGAGGATTAGAGCTTTCCTATGATACCTACCTTCAGGGAAAAGATGGATTGGTAAGAGTTCTACAGGATGCATCAGGAGAATCCATCTTCACTCCTTTAGTTGTTATTCCTGCCGAAGGAGCGGATATAATTTTAACTATTGATAGCCAAATACAGTATTGGACGGAAAACTACTTAGAGGAGACTATTAAAAAATTTTCTGCCAAAAAGGGAAGTGTGGTAGTAATGAATGCCCATACAGGAGGGATTCTTGCCTTAGCTGATTATCCATCTGTTAATCCCAACCAGAGAGACGAGATTTTTTTTGGTTCAATGAAAAATTGCGCGATAGCCGATTATTTTGAGCCGGGTTCTGTATTCAAAGTGGTTACCCTTTTGGCGGCAGTAGGAGAGAATAAATTTTCTGATGAGGATATAATTTGGTGTGAAAAAGGTAAATTTAAGATACCTGGTACTATTTTGCATGATTGGAAGCCTTATGGGGAACTATCTTTTAAGGATGTTTTTAAGAAATCAAGTAATATTGGAGTGGCAAAAATTGCCAGTTCTTTAGGAAAAACTATTCTCTATCGGTATATAAAAAAATTAGGTTTTGGAGAAAAAACAGGTGTTGATTTGCCTGGGGAAAGCGCGGGTGTGGTTAAACTTCCTCATAAATGGTCAAAAACTTCCAAGTTTATTATTCCTATTGGCCAGGAAATAGGGGTAAATCTTCTGCAGCTTACGCGCCTGTTTTCTGTTGTTGTTAATGGAGGTTATCTGGTTAAGCCGCATATCGTAAGAAACATTCGTTCACAAGGATTTTCTAAAGAGATAGCGCAAGACAAAAAAAGAGTAGTTTCTCCATCTGTCGCTCAACGGGTAAAAAATATCCTTATAGAGGTAGTCGAAGAAGGCACAGGTAAATTAGCGCGTATTCCAGGAGTAAAGGTTGGAGGCAAAACCGGCACAGCACAAAAATATGACCCTAAAATAAAAAAATATTCTCCTACAAAGTATCGCGCTTCATTTATAGGCTTTATTGATGATTATAGACAACCGTTAGTTATAGGGGTTACTATAGATGAGCCTATGAAGTTTCATTTTGGGGGAGTTGTGGCCGCGCCTCTTTTTAAAGAGATAGCGCAAAAAGTTGTTGATTATCTAGATATGGATGTGCAAGTAGCTGAAAAACAAGAACATAAGACTACGCAGTTAGGGCATTAGGCAATCATGCGGATAAAAGAACTCTTTCCCCATCTAAATCTAAAAAAGGAAACAGGAGAATTAAAAGTGAAAGGGATAAGTGATGATTCACGCCTCACAAAAAAAGGAGACATTTTTTTCGTTAGAGAGAGAAAAAATTTTGACATTTTTTCTGTGTTAAGAGATGTAGAAGAAAAAGCAGTTGTTTATGTAGGAGGGCTAAAACATAAAGAAGAGTTAAAGCGCTTAACAAGAAAGCCCATCATTTTTGTTAATGAGATTGAATGGGAATTTCACCGGGCAGCAGATTTTTTTTATGGATTTAGAAGAAATGATTTAAAATTTATTGGCGTAACCGGCACTAATGGAAAGACTACTGTTGCGTATCTCATTTACCACTTTCTTAAAAAGTTAGGTGAAAAAGTTTCTTTGATTGGTACAGTGAATTATTTTATAGGAGAAAAAGTTTATGCGGCTAAGTATACTACTCCCGGCTATCTCACTTTGAGAAAACTTTTTAAAGAAATTAAGGATAATGGAGGAAGGTTTGTGGTAATGGAAGCTTCTTCCCACGCAATTGCCCAAAAAAGAGTTGAAGGAATTGATTTCCTAAGGTGTGTATTTACTAATTTAAGCAGGGATCATCTTGATTACCATAAAACTTTTAAAAATTACTTTAATACCAAAAGGAAACTGTTCTTGCACAATAAAAATTCTCCCGCTCTTATAAATATCGATGATTTCTATGGAAGAAAACTCCTAAAGGAGTTAAAGGGGGCGTTTTCTTATGGAGTGGATTCTGCGGCTGATTTTCGGGCAAGAAATATAAGATTAACTAAAGTGAAAACCCGATTTGATTTAGTTTATAGAAAGGAATCCCATCGTATGGAGACACAACTCCTCGGGCGACACAATATTCTAAATATTTTAGCGGCAGCGGGAACACTTTTTTCTCTAGGATTTCCTCTTGCGAGTATTGTAAAATTAGTTCCTCTTTTTAATCCTGTAGAAGGAAGATTAGAGCAAGTAGCCCCGGGTATTTTTCTCGATTATGCCCATACTCCAGACGCGTTTAAAAAAGTCTTCCTTACTCTAAAAGAAATTGGTTATGAGAAGATTATTTGTGTTTTTGGCTGTGGAGGAGATAGAGACAGGGGTAAGAGAAAAATTATGGGGAAAATAGCTTGTGAGTTAGCAGATTTTAATTTTATTACTTCAGATAATCCCCGCAACGAAGACCCAATAGAGATTTGCTGTCAGATTAAGAAAGGATTTAGTAAGGGTAATTATTTTATTATGCCAAATAGAAAGAAAGCAATCAGGCAGGCAGTTAAACTTTTTAATCAGAGCAAAAAGAGAAAATGCAGAAATTTTTGCATTCTTGTTGCCGGTAAAGGACATGAAAGGTATCAGATAATAGGTGACAAGAAATTACCGTTTAAAGATCGAGATGTGATAAAAGAAGAAGTAAGAAGTAGGGGCGGCCCTTGCGTCCGCCCGTAAGAAGCGAGAAGTGGATAAAGAAGTTTTGATCACAAATTTTAAACAATTAGAGCGGCTCCTTAAGCCTTGCTGGATGCGCGACCTTTATTATTTTAAGCCTATAAAAGGTTTTTCTCTTGACTCCCGTTCCATAGAAAATGGGCAGGCATTTATTGCTCTTAGAGGAAAGTTTCAAGATGGGCATAAGTTTATAAGTGAGGCAGTAGATAAAGGTGCCTCTTTGGTTGTGGCGCAAAGAGGTATTCCCGGCAACTTTAAAATCCCTTTTTTCCTTGTAGACGATACCTACGAAGCTCTTAAGCAGATTGTTTGTTACATAAGAAAGAAAAAGAATCCTTATGTGTATGGTATCACAGGTTCGGTAGGTAAAACTACTACCAAGGAAATGCTGGGTTTTCTTTTGCGGCCGGCAGCCAAAGTTTTAAAAAATTATAAGACGGAAAATAATCTTCTGGGAGTAGGAAAAACAATCCTTGCGCTTCGTGACGAAGAAGTTTTGATTTTAGAATTAGGGACAAATTCTTGCGGTGAGATAAAAACATTAGGAGAAATTTCTTATCCTGATACGGGAATAGTTACCTTTATAAAAGCGGTACATTTAAAAGGATTGAAAAATTTAAAAGGGGTATTTGAAGAAAAAATATCCTTTCTTGAAAGACCCGGAATAAAAGCTATTTTAAATAAAGACGATTTTTATTTGAGGAAAGTTAATTTTTGCAAGAAGGTTTATTGGTTTGGGAAGGGAAAGGAGTGCGATCTTTATGCCCGCTTTATTAAGCGGGATTTGAAGAATTCTATTTTCTTAATCCAGGATAAATTTAAACTAATATTGCCTATGCAATTTGAAGGATTTATCGCTAATGTTCAAGCCGCAATGCTGGGGGCATCTCTTTACGGATTGCCATTAGGAGAACTTGTGGAAAGAATGAATTCCTATGAATATTCTTCTTGCGGCCGAATGGAGACAGTGAAGTTAGGAGGTGTCACTTTCATAAATGATGCTTACAATGCCAACCCTTATTCTTTTAAGCAGGCTTTAGGAGTAATAAGAAGGTATCCTTTTAAGAAAATTGCCGTGGTTGGAGATATGTTGGAGCTGGGTGGAAAAAGTATTTATTACCATAAACTTTTAGCTTATGATATTATAAAGAGCAATTTTGATTACTGTTTAACTATAGGGGATCACGCTTCTTATTTAAGAGATAGATTAAAAGAATTAGATTATAGGAGAGTTTTTCATTTTTTTTCTCATCAAGAAATTGCCAGGTTTATTCACGACAAAGCAAAAAAAGGGTGGTTGATTTTTCTGAAAGGTTCACGTAAAATGGAATTAGAGAAAGTAATGGATTTGTTAAAAAAATGATTTATCATCTTCTTTTTCCGTTAGCTAAATATTTTTCTTCTTTTAATGTGATGAGATACATCACCTTTCGCGGGGGATGTGCCTTTGTCACTTCTTTTTTTATTGTTATACTACTGGGAAATTTTATCTTCAAGAAGCTCAAACGCTTAAAAATTGTAGAAAGAATTGATATGTATGGGCATGTTCATCTCGAATCTCTCCATAAGAGTAAAAAGGGGACACCAACTATGGGGGGGATTTTGGTTGTTTTTTCTATTATTGTATCTACCATTCTTTGGGGGAGATGGGATAATTTTTTTATCTGGATAAGCATAATAGTTATGGCGGCCTTAAGTATTTTGGGGTTAGTGGATGATCTTTTAAAAGTAAAGAAAGGCAGAGGACTCTCTCGAAGCAAAAAATTATTTTTTCAAATTTTAATAGGGGCATTTTTGGGGGTTGTAATTGTGCTTAATAAGAATCTTTCTACCGCTTTGGATTTCCCATTTTTTAAGAAAGTAATTGTAGATTTAGGCTATTTTTATATTTTCTGGGTCATCCTTGTTGTGGTATGTACCACTAACGCGGTTAATTTTACTGATGGCTTAGATGGTTTGGCCATAGGAGCCTTAGTCATAAATTCTTTAATTTTTGCTCTTTTTTGCTATCTCGCGGGACATATAAAATTTGCTAATTATCTTTTTATCCCTTATGTAGAAGGCGCAGGAGAGTTGACTATCATCTGTCTTTCTCTGGTAGGGGCAGGATTAGGATTTTTGTGGTTTAATTCTCATCCCGCCCAAATTTTTATGGGCGATGTAGGCGCGCTTTCTTTAGGGGGGGTTATAGGAACGATTGCTCTTTTGACAAAGAAAGAATTTGTTCTTTTTATCAGCGGAGGCTTATTTGTCATAGAAGCCTTTAGTGTAATTTTGCAAATACTTTTTATAAAATTAAGAGGAAGAAAAATTTTTCAAGCTGCCCCTTTGCACCATCACTTTCAACTCCTAGGATGGAAAGAATCAAAGATAGTCATTCGTTTCTGGATCATTTCTATTATTTGCGCCGTCATTGCCCTACTTACGCTTAAATTGCGTTAACCAAAAAATACCGTTACTATACTAACTTAAATACGAAAGAGTCCAAATGGACATAAATAATTTTGAAACAGTTTGCATCGTAGGATGGGCAAAAACAGGAATTTCTCTGTGTAATTTGCTTCTATTTTTAAAAAAAGAAATTAGAGTTACGGAAATAAAAACGAGAGAGAATTTTACCTCTTCTTTAATAGATAAGTTCAGAGAAAGAGGGGTAAAATTTGAGTTTGGCGGCCATAGTGAGAATTTTATAAAAACTTCACAGCTTATAATTTTAAGCCCTGGGGTAGACGTTTTAAGTTCTGCAGTAGTTGGAATTTCCCGCGCGCTTAATATCCCTTGTGTAGGAGAAATCGAGTTTTCCTACTGGTTAACTAAAGCAAAATTTATTGCCATTACCGGAACCAACGGAAAAACAACCACTTCTTATTTAACTTATCGTGTACTTAGGGAAAGAAGAAAAAGGGTTTTTTTGGGAGGCAATATCGGCAGGCCTCTTTCTTCTTTTGTTTTAAATACTAAAAAAGGGGATTTAATCGTTCTAGAGGTTAGTTCTTTTCAATTGGAGACTATTTTGCAATTTAGGCCTTACGTTGCCGCTGTTCTTAATATTGAGCCCGATCATCTCGATCGTTATCTTACTTTCGATGAGTACTTTAAAGCAAAGATGAATATTTTTAAGAATCAAAAGAATGTTGACTGGGCAGTATTAAATAAGAAGAGTGATTTGTGTAAAGTAATAGAAAAAAGAATAAAATCTAAACTTTCCTTTTTTTCTTCGGAGTTTTCCAATGAAAATTTTTCTTGCGTATATAGAATCGCAAGCATATTCGGCGCGAGTAAACTTGATTGCCTGAAAGTATTTTCCGCGTTTGGGGGGTTGGCCCATCGTTTGCAATTTGTAAGAAAATTTAAGGAGATAACTTTTATAAATGATTCCAAAGCCACCAATCCAGCTTCAACCATTTGGGCGCTTAAAAATATAAAAACACCAGTAATCCTCATTGCCGGAGGCAAAGACAAAGGATTAGATTATTCCCAAATATTACCTTATTTAAAAAAAGTAAAAAAAATTAATCTTTTTGGCGAAACATCTTCCAAAATTAAAGACGTCTTTAGTTCCCATGTAAATACTGAAATTTTTTCTTCTTTGGAGGATATCGTGGCTACCTCTTTTAAAAATGCAGGCCCAGGAGACACTGTACTTTTTTCTCCTATGTGTTCTAGCTTCGATATGTTTTCTGACTATAGACAGAGGGGCAAGAAATTTATAGAGATTGTAAAAAATCTGCAATATAAATGAACGAGAAAGTATCTCAGAGTGATCCGCGAAGCGAAAGAAG
>JAHJHM010000067.1 GCA_018823915.1 Candidatus Omnitrophota bacterium | reverse complement strand
GCTTGTGCCCGTTAGGGTATGCAATTTTCAATTTGCATTTTGCACTGAATATTCAGAAAAAACAGACGTGGTTCACTGATTATTTACTTTAAAAGGAGGGTAAAATGAAGGCAATTGTACCGGCTATACTTACTGACAACAGAGGTGAGTTAATAAAAATGTTAAAAACTTGCGCGGAGTTTGCAGATTATGTACAGATAGATATTATGGATGGAGAATTTGTTCCTTCAAAAAGTGTTACTCTTGCGGATTTAGAAGGATTAAAAACTCCCTTAAAGAGCGAGGCGCATCTTATGGTGAGAGACCCTTTACCGTGGCTTCCTATTTTTAAGAAAATTGGCTCTGAGCGGGTAATTTTTCATTTTGAGATTGAGCAAGATTTCTTAAAGATAATTGAGAAAATTAGAAAAGAGGAATTTGAAGTAGGAATTGCCGTGAATCCTTCTACAGAGATAGATGATTTTAAATTTCTTATAGATAAAATTGATACAATTCTTTTTCTGTCGGTTAACCCGGGATTTTATGGAGCCCCATTTATTCCCGGAGTTTTGGAAAAGATTAAAAGGTTTAAAAAGATATACCCGCATAAATTAACAGGCGTCGACGGAGGAGTTAAGTTAGATAATCTAAAAGAAGTAAAGATGAGTGGAGTAGACTATATATGTGTGGGTAGTGCTATCTTAAAGAATAAAAATCCTAACCAGGCTTATTCAAATTTTAAAGAACTTTCTTGATGAAAATGCCGGTGTTTCTCAATAGCCGAAGTTAAAAGATTCGCGCTTTAAAAATGAGTAAAAGCTTAAGAATAATTCTTCTTATATTTCTAATTCTTACTCCGATTATTTTTTATAAATCCTTTCATAGAAGAGAAAGAAAAACAGAGATTGTTTCGCATCTCCCCTCTGTCATTAACACTGTCATTGATAAGGAAGCTAATCTTTACAGGCCAAAGATTGCTCTTATCTTTGATGACTTAGGAGAGAGCTTAAGCGATTTAAAAGAAATCCATTCTTTAAATATCCCCGTGACTGTTTCTGTAATTCCGGGATTAAAATTCTCTAAAAATATTGGTCATATAGGGCTGCGTTGCGGATTTTCTGTTTTTATTCATCTGCCCCTTTCTCCTTTGGATAGAAAAAAATATAGAACGGATAAATATAGATTTATAGGTAGTTCTTTGAGCAAGAGAGAAATTAATTCTCTTCTGCGGTACTATCTTAACTCTATAAGAATAGCCATTGGGGTTAATAATCATATGGGCTCGGAGATGACAGAAGACGCTGAATTTATGAGGTTTATTTTGAAAGCAATAAAAAGAAAAGGCCTGATTTTTATTGACAGCCGTACTTCACTAAAATCTGTTGCCTATAAAGAAGCTAAACAAGAAGATTTAGTTTGTGGATATAATGAAGGATTCTTAGATAGCGTAGATAACGTTGAGGCAATAGAGGAAAAACTTCAGAAGTTAATAGATAGAGCAAAAGAGAAAGGGAAAATAATTATTATTGCCCACCCTAAGAAGAATACTTTCGACATTCTTAGAAGAAAATTACCCACCATCAGGAAAGAGGTAGAGTTTATTACTATAAAAGATTATTTTGAACTGTGAATACGGTCTTACTCCATATCTGTTGTGGGGTATGCGCTTTTTATCCCATAGAAAGGTTAAAAGAAGAAGGTTTTTGCGTTGTGGGTTTCTTTTTCAACCCTAATATCCATCCGGAAAGTGAGTATTTAAAGAGAAAACAAGTGAGCGAAAAAGTGGCAAAGCTTACCTCAATAGAAATAACAAAAGGAGAGTACGAACCTAAAATTTGGCTTGATGCCTGTAGGGATTACGAAGATGAACCGGAAGGGCATAAGCGCTGCTTTTTATGCTATGAGCTAAGGCTAAAAAAAACTTTAGAGGTATGTAAAGAAAAAAAGTTTAACTGTTTTGCTACTACTTTAACTGTAAGCCCCCATAAAAACAGTAAAGCGATAATAGAAACAGGAGAGAGCATTGGAGGGGATTACTTTTTACCAGTAGATTTTAAAAAAAGAGACGGTTTCAAGAAAACGATAGAATTATCCAAGAAGTTTAATCTTTACCGGCAGAGTTACTGTGGATGTGTTTATAGCAGAGAACACCTGCCTGCCGGCAAGGCAGGGAGTACACCTGCCTGCCGGCAAGGCATGGAGAACAGAAAACAGAAGAATCGAAAGTGAAAGAGAAATATTTTTCATTCAACGCATACTTGCGAGAGAAATTTGGAGAGAGGGTTCATCGCATAAGTATTGATGCCGGATTTAGCTGCCCTAACATAGATGGAATTTTAGGTAAGCAGGGCTGTATTTACTGTAATAATAAGGGGTTTGGCGTTTATGCCAAGAGCGGTAAAACAATAGAAGAGCAGATAGAAGAGTCTATTATTTTTTACCGTAGGCGGTTAGGGGTAAAAAAGTTTATTGCTTATTTCCAAAGCTATACCAACACCTATGCTGAGCCACAAGAGTTAAAAGAAAAATACGATTTGATTAGAAAATTTCCTCAAATTATAGGTTTGTTTATTTCTACTCGTCCTGACTGTATTGATGAAGAAAAAATAAGGTTAATTTCTCAATATAAAAAAGATTATTTAGTTTGGATAGAGTATGGGCTGCAGACTACCCATAATCGTCTTTTGAAAATTATTAACCGCAATCACACTTATGAAGATTTTATTAGGGCCTTAGATTTAACCCGAAAATATGGAGTAAATGTGGGAGTGCATTTAATTTTGGGGCTTCCTTCTTCAACCGATGAAGAAATTATAGAGGATGCCCAACGGCTTTCAATGCTCGACATCCAGGGAATAAAATTCCATATTTTGCATGTTTTAAAAGGTACTAGGTTAGAGGAGATGTATGAGCAGGGAGGAGTTAATCTTTTAACCAGAGAGAAATATGTAAAAATGGTTTCTTCCATACTTTCGAGGATACCTCCCTTTTTTGTAGTATTGAGATTGGTTTCCAGCGCCCTCCCCGATTACTTAGTTGCCCCTTTATGGATAAATAGAAGAAGCGAGGTTGTAGAAGATATAAGAAAGGAATTAGAAAAAAGAGGAACGCGCCAGGGATGCCTCTTTGAAAAATTCAAAAATCAAAGGGCAAAATGCAAGATTATAACTTAAAACTTATAACTTATAACTAAATTATGTACCCAATACTTTTTAAAATCGGGCCGGTTACTATTTATACTTATGGAGTTTGTATTTTTTTAGGAGTTATTTTAGGGTATTTTGTTTGTCTAAAGGAAGCAGAAAAAGAAGGGGTGGATAAGAATGTTTTTTCGGATATTATTTTCTGGGCATTAATTTTTTCCTTTATCGGAGCAAGACTTCTTTATATCCTTGTAGAATTTAAAACTTTTTTAAAAGATCCCATAAGCCTTCTTTTTGCCAGGAGTGGTTTTGTTTTTTATGGAGGAGTTATTTTTGGTTTTATTTCTTTTTATCTTTTAACTAAGAAGCGAGGGGTTAATTTTTTAAAATTTGCCGATATCGCGGCAATAGGCATACCTCTAGGTCATTGTTTAGGAAGATTAGGTTGCTTTTTCTATGGTTGTTGTTATGGGAGGCCTACAAGTTCTTTTGCGGGAGTTTTATTTCCTCCTGCCTCGCCGGCAGGATTATTGGCAGTTAAGGTTATTCCTACCCAGCTAATATCTTCTTTCTTTCTTTTTTTAATTTTTCTTATTCTTATCTTTCTTAAGAAAAGAAAGAAATTTGACGGCCAAATCCTTTTTTCTTATTTTCTTTTTTACGGGATATTTAGATTTATCATTGAGTTTTTTAGAGCAGACCCCAGAGGTGGAATTTACTGCCTGCCAGCCGGCACCCTAATACCCTTACGGGCACAGTCGGGCACAGGTGAGTTTTTTTTATCCACTTCGCAATTTCTATCATTAGGTTTAATAGTTTTAAGTATTTTTATGTTTAGGCGGCTTTTAAGAAAAAAAATTAAATGGAAAAAGTAGATTTTAGAACGGGATTTGTGGCAATTTTAGGAAGGCCAAATGTAGGTAAATCCACCCTTCTCAATAAGGTAATAGAGAATAAAATAAGTATTATTTCGCCGATACCTCAAACTACCCGCCATCAGATAAGAGGGATTTTAAATTTAAAAGACGCTCAGATTGTATTTGTAGATACCCCGGGTATTCATTCTTTCAAAGATAACCTATCCGCCCATCTAAATACTATTGCTAAAAAAACACTCTCCGGTTGCGACTTAATTCTTTATGTTGTAGATACTTCCCGCGGTATAGGAAAAGAAGAAGAAGTGATAACGAACATCCTTGTTACTCAAGAAATAAAGACCATTATGGTATTAAATAAAATTGATTTAGGAGAGAAATTCCTAAACGATTATATTAATTTCTGGGAGGCAAAAAAGAACGAGAAACAAATAAAGGAATCCCCTTTAATTTATTACCTTCCCCTTTCGGCAAAAACAGGTAAAAACATTGATAACTTAAAAGATTTAATTGTAGATAATCTGCCCGCCGGGCATCCATTTTATGACACTGATACCATTACCGATTTTCCTTTAAAGTTTCGTATCTCTGATATAGTGAGAGAAAAGTTATTTTTACAATTAAGAAATGAATTACCTCATTCTTTGGCTGTGGAAGTAGAAGATATCCAGGAAAAAGAAACCCGGAGAAAGGAAGCAATTACCCATATAAAGGTAAATATTTATGTAAGCCGGGAGTCTCAAAGAAAAATTGTTATTGGTAAGGCAGGAGCCATTTTAAAAGAAACAGGCAGCGCGTCACGCCAGGAAATTGAGAAAATTGTAGGAAGGAAAGTTTTTCTAAATATTTTGGTTAAAGTTTTAAAAGGCTGGCAAGAAAGTCCGCGAATATTGAAAGAGTTGGGGTATTGGAAGGCATAGAATAGTTAATAGTTGATAGTTTATGGTTTATGGTTGGAAATTGAACAATAAAATTGAAAAAGGAAGAGAGCGGTTTATTAATTGAATAAAATGGATATTTTGCAGTTGATAAAGACAAGGCGGTCGGTAAGGCGGTTTAAAAAGGAAAAGATTCCTGCTGAGGCAGTAAAGAAGATTTTAGAGGCTGCTCGATGGGCTCCTTCCGGGCTTAATAATCAACCTTGGAGATTTATGGTTTTAGAAGGAGGGGAAAAAGATACTTTAGCAGATTATACCATTTATTCTTATGCTATTAAGGGGGCAGATAAGGTTATCCTTACATTTTTAGATAAAAAAGCCTCTTATAGTTGTGAAAAGGATTTAATGGCCATTGGCGCCTGCATCCAAAATATGCTTCTTTATATTCATTCTCAAAAACTTGTGGAAAAGGGGTCAGAGTCATTTAATCCGGAGAGAATGGGGTCAAAATTAGCTTGAATGGAGACAGGGACGTAGTTAGATAATTAGATATAGGGAATTCCGGGGACGGTTTACTTAATTATTGACCCACCGCATTATGACACTTTTTTTGTTGACATCTTACCACATGGGTGAGTAGTTCTGGCCAACCTAAATGTTATAAAATAAGGCTGACTTAAAATCTAACATTTCCCCGCAACCTTTTCACTTTTTCAATTCTAATAAAAAACTTGACTTATATGACCCCAATAGTAAAATTTTACTAGTTAAATTTTACTATTATGAATGTCAAAGAATTATTAATAAAACAGGCTGAAAGCTTCCCCTCGAAACCTGCTATTACTTTCAATGAGAAAAAAATAACTTTTTCTCAGACTAAAGACTTTTCTTTCAAGCTAGCCAACTATTTTCTAAATTCGGGAGTAAAAAAGGGAGATAAAATCGCCATATTCCTTCCCAATACTCCTGAAGCGATATTTACCTTTTTGGCAGGATTTAGCATAGGCGGGGTTTTGGTTCCTTTGGATTTTATGTTGACTGAAAATGAAGTGATTAATTTTATAAATCACAGCCAAGCTAAAATATTGGTTACTCAGATTAAAAAAGAAATTGATTTAGAAAAAATAAACGAGCAATGTCCAACCTTAAAAAAAATAATAATACAGGGCACAGGGTATAGAGCAGAGAGCATAGAGCAGAAGGCAGAGGGTATGGAGGAGAGTTTTTCTTTCTGGAGCAAAGCAGTAGAGGAAACCTCTTCCCAGGTTCCTTCTGTGGAAATAGATGGTAGTGACCCATCGGCCATATTTTATACTTCTGGTTCTACCGGCCACCCTAAGGGGGTAGAATTTACCTATAAACATTTTGATAATTCCCCTAAGGTAATAAATCATTTTTTAAGAGTTTGCGAAAAAGATATATTTTTATGCGGTGGTGTTCCTTTTTCTCATGTCGGCGGTTTCGGCTACATTCTATTGCTGCTTGAGTTTGGCTCAGGCTTAGTTTTAATGGAGAGGTTTCATCCCCTAGAATTTTTGAAAAATATCCAAAGGCATAAGGTAACTATATTCTGCATTGTTCCGGCAATGTATGTGGCAATTTTATCTTTAAAAGTTTATGATAAATTTGACCTTTCTTCTTTACGCGTGGCTGTTGTTTTTGGAGCTCCTTCCGCGCCTTCTTTATTAAAAAGATTTCACCAGGCTTGTCCTGATGCCCAAGTTTTAAATGGCTGGGGGATGACCGAAACAGCCGCTCCTAATACTTTTTCCCCTCTTGATGAAAATAAAATAGATAGTATTGGGAAATTTACTCTTGATATGGAGGTAAAAATTGTCGATGAAGAAGGCAATAACCTGGGGCCGGAAGCTGAAGGAGAATTGCAGGTTAGAGGTGAGGCAGTAATGAGCGGCTATTATAAAGAGCCCCAGCTTACTAAAGAGGTTTTAACCGAAGACGGCTGGCTTAAAACAGGGGATATTGCTAAATTTGACAGTAATGGTTTGTATTATTTGGTAGGTAGGAAGAAAGATATGATCAAGGTTGCCGGAGAAATTGTTTTTTCTTGTGAAGTAGAAGAGAAAATCCACCGTCACCCAAAAATAAAAGAAGCTGCTGTTGTTGGTGTGCCAGATTCATTAAGAGGAGAAGTCCCTAAAGCATTTATTGTTTTAGAAGAAGAAGCGGTTTTATTTGAACAGGAGCTAAGGGATTTTTTAAAACAGCATTTAGCCCATTTTAAAATTCCTCATCATTTTGAATTTGTGAAAGAATTACCTAAAACAAGAACGGGGAAGGTGGATAAGATGAAATTAATCGATAGTCCATAGAGAGGATAATGAAAATGGATTTTTATAAGTACCACGCCTTAGGCAATGATTACATAGTTATTGACCCGAACAAAATAGAAATAGACCTTAACATTGACAATATCAAGCTTATCTGCCACCGTCATCGCGGGGTAGGCTCAGATGGGATTCTTTACGGGCCGATCTTAGAAAGGGACAGGATTAAATTACGGATACTAAATCCTGACGGCAGTGAGGCAGAAAAGAGTGGCAATGGAATCAGGATTTTTGCCCGTTATCTTAAAGACGCCGGTTATGTAAAAAATAAAGAGTTTTCCATAGATACTTCAGGGGGAAAAGCAGCGGTAGAGATTTTAGATAAAAAGGGAGAACTAATAAAAGTTGACATGGGACCGGTCACTTATCAAAGCGAGTTGATTCCGGTTAATGGCAAAGGGCGGGAAGTGGTAAACGAGGATATTGAGGTAAATGGCGAAGTGTTTAAGGTGACCTGTGTTTCTATTGGTAACCCTCATTGCGTTATTCCGTTAGATAGTATTTCTAAAGATTTAGTTGTTCGCATGGGGCCATTTATTGAAAACCACTCTCTTTTTCCCAACCGAATTAATCTGCAGTTACTAAAGGTTATTGATAGAAATAATATCCAGATTGAGATATGGGAAAGAGGGGCAGGTTATACCTTGGCTTCTGGAAGCTCAAGCTGCGCCGCGGCCAGCGCGGCTAACAAATTAGGGTTAGTAGATAATCTGATAAAAGTTCATTCACCGGGAGGCGCGATTGATATCGAGATTAAAGAAGACGGCCGTGTTTTTATGACCGGAAGCGTTTCCTCAATCGCTAAGGGTGAATTTTCTAAGGAATTAAGAGAAAAATTAAATAAGGAGAAAGAGTTATGATGCAGCGCGCTGTTCATTTGAGGCCGCGGGATTTGTTAAATTCTTTACAATTTAAAGACGGCGATTTTGGTAAAACCGCTTTTATCAGCGGCCAGGGACAAAGAGCAAGAACGTGTTTGGAAAACCTAGAAAATCCAATAAAGAATTTTACATTTTTAGGATATACTTTCTGGACAGGATTATATAAGAATGAGAAAATTACTGTAGGAAATGGCGGGTTTTACTCTCCTGACTCGGCGTTTGTTACTGAACTTTTATGTGAAGCAGGAGTAAAAACTTTAATTCGTCTGGGTTCGGCCGGAGCATTAAGAGAAGATATCGGAATCGGTGACTTTATTGTTGTCGACAAAGTTTTAAGAGGAGATGGAGTAACCCGCTATTATGTTAATGATGATTTTTCTCCCTTTGTTGATGAGAAGTTAACTCAAAAGCTGATAAGCATTTTTAAAAATAAAGGTAATGTTCATAGAGGAGGAGTTTGGACTACCGATGCTTTATTTAAAGAGACAAAAGAAATTGTAAATCCTTATATAGAAAAAGGAGCGATTGCCGTGGATATGGTTACATCCGCTTTCGTAACTATGGCTAATCTTTACAAAAGACAAGCGGCAGTGATTTTAACTGTTTCCGACAACCTTATTACCGGAGAGTTAGGTTTTGCTGATTTTAGATTTTTCGATGCCGAGATGAAGATGACCAAAGCTATATTTGAGATGCTAGATGCCGGACGTGGATTCTAGATACTAGATTCTAGTCTTTAAACTAGGATTTAAGAAAAAAGGAGTAATAATTGTGTCAGGAATTAATTGGGATGATAAGGCAAAAGATATTTTCGATAAGGTAATTAGTAATTTGCCTCAGTTTCACCGGACCATCGCTGAAAAGTTGGTTAAAGAATCAGCTGAAAATTTAGCTAGAGATAGAAACTCATCTATTGTTCAAGAGAAAGATTTAGTAGCGGCTTTTTTCAAAGAAGTCCCTCCGGCATTTAAAGAGATGATGAGGAGGCTGTTTAATAAGTTAGGTATAGAGTATGAGGAGTGAGAAGGGATGATAGATACTAGATTTTAGTCTTTAATTAGGAGCTAATGTTTAGCATCTATCGTCTGAATAAGATGCATGAAACTATTGTCCAAGAAGTTATCGTAGAAGCCAACTCAGATTTAGTTTTTAAAGAGTTGCTTATGTGGGGAGAGTCTTTGTGGTGGCCAAAAAAATCTTTAATTCAGTTTTGTAATTTATCAGGAGAAATTGGGGAAAAGACAATATATTTTCAAAAAGTTAAACTTCCCTTTGGGCCAATGTGGCATACAAGGAATGAGGTTATAGACAGCCAAAATTTTTATATAAAAAGAGTCTTTCTTGATGGGTTATTCACTGGATCTGGAGAATTAAAAGTTTTACCGCAAACCGGCAGCACTTGTCAGGTTGTTTATACTTTTCATTATGGAGTAAAAGGATTTCTAAATAGGGTGATGTGGAAGGCAGCATTTAAGAGATTACATATAAAAAATATAGATTTAATTCTCCAGTCTCTGAAAACGTATTTAGAAAAAAGATAAATTAAAAATAATATGCAATCTTTTAACGATTCACGATTCACGATTCACGATTCACGAAAGAAGGTTGCCGTAATAGGCACCGGGGCAATTGGAAGTTTAGCTTTAGGATATCTTAAAGACAAAGATGAAGCTGTCTGTGGAGTAATTCGCCCTTATCAGGTTGAGCCGTTTATAAGGGAAGGTTTAATTATTGAAGGAGTAAGAGGTAGGAAAATCATAAAGGATTTAAGTGTTGCTACTAAATTAAAACAAGAGGTTGATTTGGCCATATTTTCCACTAAAACGTTTGACTTAGAAGAGGCCATTAGAAATAATTTAGATTATTTAAAAGGTGCTTATGTTTTATCTACACAAAACGGAGTAACCGCGGATCATATCTTAGAACATTATTTTGATAAGGAGAAAATAATTACGGGAATTGTAATGTTTGGAGCCACTTTCTATCCGCCTAATAGAGTGGTGCATAATTTTGAAGGAGAATTAATCTTAGGAAATATTTTTGGCCAAAACTTAGACAATTTTAAACCCATAGAAGAAATATTAGCCAAGGCTTTTGAGGTGAATTTAACGGAAAATATAAAAGGAAAAAAGTATTTAAAATTGTTTTTAAATTTAAGTAATTGTATTCCCGCCTGTTTAGGTAAATCAATGCAGGAGGTTTTTTGCGATATAGAAATTTGCATTGTGGCCATAAGGTTGATAAAAGAAGCCTATCAAATTGCTACTAAAAGCGGCATAAATTTAGAAAGTCTGCCCACTTATCCTAAAGAAAGGATAGAAGGGTTTGTCAAGATGGACGAAGAAAAAGCAGCCGTCTTATTTTCCAAAATAATGACCTCGTTAAGCAAAGAGCCTCTATATGGTTCAATCCTTCAAAGTATAAATAGAAAAAAGCCTTCGGAGATAGATTTTATAAACGGCGAAATTATAAGATTAGCCGGAGTGAATAATTTAGAAGCGGCATTAAATACGAGAATAATCGAGCTTGTGCATAGGGTTGAGGAAACAAGAAAATTTTTCACCAGAGAGGAATTTATGCAATGTATTGGAGGATAGCAGAGAAAGGAGAAACATGAGCAATGAAAAGATAGTCTCTTCGGTAAATTTTCCTAAACTTAAGCTAACTGTTATTAAGAAACTTGGCCACTGCTACCATAATTACGAAGTAGGAGATGAGTTTATTTTAGAGGATTTTACTCATCCTCCTAAAAATTTTTGCACAGGGCTGGTAAAGTCCGCTTTTCCTTGTCTTTATGGATTAACTTTTGGGGCAGAATTTAAATTTATGCAAAATACCAAATCCATTACCGTTACTTGTCCGGATAATGCCAAGCTTAGCTTTAAAATCGAAGTTTTAGATTCTCAAGATAAGGTGGTCATTAGCCCGCAAAAAGAAAAGCCTAAAGGCCCCAGCCCTAAGATTTTAGAAGTAGAAGTTGATGAAGTATGCGGCCACTGTTTTTTTGGTTACAAAAAAGGAGATAGATTCCAAGTTACCGGCTTAAAAACTCCAGATGGGTTTTGCGGAGCCGCATATAGCATTTTATTTCCTGTTTTATTCGCTTTAAACTTTGGCGCAAGTTTTTCTTTTGAAGAAAATCCTCTTTGTAAAACCGGGATAACTTGTCCTGATGGAGGAAATATACGTTTTAAGGTGAGAAGAATAAATAATAAAGATTTATTGTAAAATGCAAATTGCAAATTGGAAATTTTAAAATGGAAGAGAAAGCAAAACAACTTTTTGAACGATTGTTAGATTATGGAGTGGAGATTGTATAGAAAATAAATATTATTGCCCTTTGCATAACTAATGGAAACTCCAAATCCTAAATTAGAAACTCTAAATAAACACAAAATAATAAACACAAAACTCAAAATAGTTATATTGGATTTGGAGAATTTGAGTTTTAGGTTTATTTAGGATTTAGTGTTTAGGGTTTAGGGTTTAGTATTTAAATAATAATGTCCCGTTCGTTATGAAAATATCAATAATATGAAACGTGTTGTTGTTACTGGTTTGGGGATAATTGCTCCCTGCGGAGAAGACAAGAATACTTTTTATAAAAATTTAATCCAAGGCAAGAGTTGTACCGAGCTGGTTGAGAATTTTGACGTTTCTTTGTTTAATTCTAAAATTGCCGCTCAGGATTTGGATTTCGACCCTCTAAAATTCGGCATAACCGACCATCAACGCATGGATAGATATGTTCAATTCGCGGTAGCAGCCGGCAAGCAGGCAGTCGGAGATAGTAATTTGGATATGAGCTTGGTTAATTCCTATCGGGCGGGAGTAGCTTTGGCCAATGCTATTTGCGGTACAAGGTTTATGGAAGAAGAGTTTTTATTAGTTACTGATTGGGGGAAAAAACCTATAAATCCACAGAAAGCCCGGCCTTATCTTTATGACGCGGCAATGTTTAATACTCCTTCAACCGAGATATCTTCTCTTTACGGTTTGAAAGGGATCAATTGCACTATTTCTACCGGCTGCACTGCCGGAACTGACTCTATTGGTTTCGCTTTTGAGCTAATTAGGGACGGCCGTCAGGATTTAATTGTTTCAGGGGCATCGGAAGCGCCAATCACACCCATAACCTTTGGCGCTTTTGATGTTATTAACGCGCTTTCTAAACGAAATAATCCTCCCAATGAGGCGAGTTGTCCTTTTGATAAGCGAAGAGATGGATTTGTAATTTCTGAAGGGTGCGGAATATTAGTTTTAGAGGAGCTTGAACACGCTTTAGGTAGAGGCGCGCATATCTACTGTGAAATAATTGGCTATGGCACATCTTGCAATGCGTACCATATGACTGATTTGCCCCAAGATGGGCAAGCTATGGTTCAATGCCTCGAGGCAACTTTTAAGGATGCGGGGATTGAAAAAGAAAAAATTGACTATATAAATGCTCATGGTTCATCTACTCCCCAAAACGATGTATTTGAAACCAACGCTTACAAAACATTTTTTGGTGATTACGCATACAAGCTGCCTATAAGTTCTATCAAATCTATGGTTGGCCATCCCCTGGCAGCAGCAAATGCCCTAGAAAGTGTTTTATGCGCGATGATTTTTCAGCATAACATCTTGCCTCCAACGATAAATCAAAAAATACCTGATTTAAGGTGTGATTTGGATTATATCCCCAATAAGGCAAGGGAAAAAAAGGTAGATTATATTTTAAAGACAAGCAGCGGATTCTCCGGGATTCACTCAAGTTTAATCTTCAAGCGTTGGCAAGAAAAATGAAGGAAAGAATTGCTATAACCGGCATAGGCGTAGTTTCTCCGGCAGGGCTCAAAAAAGAAACTTTCTGGGCTAATTTGAAAGCCGGCCGTTCCTTTGTTGATGAGATAAAAAGATTTGATGCTAGTCTTTATCCCTCAAGAATTGCCGGTCAAGTGCATGAGCTTGATACCTACTCTCATTTATCCAGCCGCCTTCTTAAAAAGATTGATGTTTTCTCTCATATGGCTTTAGTGGCATCGAACGAGGCAATCAAAGATGCCCACTTGGATTTAGAAAAAGTTGACAAAGAAAGAGTGGGCGTATTTATGGGGAATGCCTTAGGAGGATGGCTTTTTGCCGAGACAGAGTTAAGAGATATGTATATGGAGGGAAGAGAAGGAGTTTCTCCTTATATGGCTTCAGCTTGGTTTCCTGCTGCTTCTCAAGGACAGGTTACGATATATTATGGGTTTAAAGGGTATAGTAAGACGATCGTTGCCGATAAAGCGTCCTCGGCGTTAGCATTATGGTATGCCGCCAAGACAATTATTCAGGATAAAAACGAGTTTGCTTTGGCTGGAGGGATGGAAGCGCCGATTACTCCCTATGCTTTGTTATGCGCTAATACTCGGGGAGGGTTATCTAAAAATAATCTTAATTTTAAAAAGGCTTACCGTCCTTTTGATTTGTACCGCGACGGGTTTGTTTTAGGGGAAGGTTCAGGAATGGTTATTTTAGAGAGAGAAGACGATGCTATAAAAAGAAAGTCTCACATATACGGGTTTATAAAAGGAGTAGGGTTTAGCTGCGACGGCGTACACCGCATTAGATATTCTTTAAATACAGAAGCTTTGGAATTCGCCATAAATGAATGCTTGAAAGAATGTGAATGGGAAAAAGAAGAAGTTGATTATATTTGCCTTGACGGAGAAGCAACCATATTGGGTGATATTTTAGAGGCAAAAGCTTTGAATAGTATTTTTGGCGATAAGTTAAAAGAGATATCTTTAAGCGCCCCTAAAAGTATGCTGGGAAATTTATTAGGCGCGCAAACCTCATTAGATTTAATCGCTACTCTCCTGTCAATGCAAAACAGTTTAGTTTTACCGACAATAAATTTTCAAGAAAAAGATCCTCATTGTGATATAGATTGTACTCCTAATTATCCCAGAGAAAGAAAAATTAAAAAAGCCTTGATTCTTGCCCGCGGCAGAGGCGGGATAAATGTTGTTTTGGGGGTGGAGAAAGAGTAGTGGTTAGTTTATAGTTTATAGTTTATAGTTTATAGTTGATAGTTGATGGTTTATAGCCTATAGCTGATAGCCGCAGGATTGGAAAATAAAAATCTACCAAGGAGGATTTATGGGAATAAAAGAGGATGTTTTAGGAATAATTTGTAAAACTTTGGATGTTAAGGAAGAAGAAGTAGCACCAGATAAAACACTATATGATTCCTTGGGAGTTGATTCTACGGAGATGGTAGAGCTGAGAGTGGCAATTAATAAGAGTTTAGAGATTAACCTGGAAGGAAACGAAATAACTAATCGTCACAGCCCCAACCAGATTATAGAAATAGTAGCACAGAAGAAGTAATACAGTTTATGGTTGATAGCTTATAGTTTATAGCTATTAACTATACACGGATTTTTAGCCATAAACCATACACCATAAACTATAAACCTTTAAAGAGAAGATATGAAAGTAATTGATTTAAGCCTGCCTATTGATGATCATGCCTTTGAGGTTCATAACTTACAGATAGAGAGGGTATCTCATAAAGAAGGGGTGGAGAAGCTCAACAGGGTTTTAATGTCTAAAATGCCGCAAGGAGAGGATAAATATCAAGCGGGTAAAAGAATCATAAAAAAAGAAGATTTACCTGATGAGGAGTTTTTATCCTTAGAGATAATACATTCTCCGGTTCATATCGGAACCCACTTAGATTACTCTTTTCATTATGGCAGTAAGTCAGAAGGCCGCCCTTCAAAAACAGCCGAGGAAATACCTCTTGAGTGGTGCTACCAAGAGGGAGTTAAATTAGACCTCACTCATAAAAAACCAGAGGAAGCGATAGTTGCTAAGGATTTAGAAGAAAGTTTAAATAAAATTAATTATTCATTAAAACCTTTAGACATTGTTCTTTTATGTACTGGTTCGGATAGATTGTTCGGGAGGCAGGAATACTTTTCTGATTATCCCGGAGTTGACCCCTCAGCCATTGACTATTTGCTTAATCGGGAGATAAAAATATTTGGCGTGGATACTATGGGGATAGACCGGCCGTATAAATTTATGATCAAAGAATTTTTAGAAAAAAAAGACCCTAAAGTATTATGGCCGGCGCATTTTTATGGAAGAAAGCGTGAGTTTATTCATATTGAGCGATTGGCGAATTTAGATAAACTACCAGATTACGGATTTAAAGTAGCCTGTTTCCCAATAAAGATAAAAAATACCGGGGCAGCTTGGGCGAGAGTGGTAGGATTTGTTGATAGTTGATAGTTTATGGTTGATAGTAGTAGCCTTTATGGATTAGTGACTGTGAACTGTTGATCAAGAAGTAAATAGTCAGTAAAGTACGTTTTATT
>JAHJHM010000066.1 GCA_018823915.1 Candidatus Omnitrophota bacterium | reverse complement strand
GAAGAAGGAACTTAGTGAACGGTTGTTAAATGAAGAACAAATAATTTTAACTTGCTTGTGCCCGTTAGGGTATGCAATTTACAATTTGCATTTTGCACTGAATATTCAAAAAAATTTAGACGGTATTTACTGAATATTTACCTACGAGGAAGATTCTTAACGAAGCAGGCTTCAGAGGGTATGCCCTTTTCTTAACCCACCACTTGTACTACATAGCATTCTTTTTCAATCCAGTTGACCGATTAAGGGATTTCAAATTTTTTATAGATTTTTGTCTAAGGGGTGGTATAATATTTGAGAAATGGATATGGCGGTAAGCAGCGAGAAGAGAGAATTGAGGAAGAAATTGTTAAGGGAACTATTTTCTCAAAGCGAGGAAGAAATAAAAAGGAGGAGTGAAAATGTCCAGAATTCCTTATCAAATTTATCGATATATAAAGAGGCAAAAGTTATTATGGGTTATTACCCCTTAAGGGGAGAAGTGGATATTTTGGGGATGGTTAGGAAGTCTTGGGGGACTAAGAGGTTTTGTTTCTCCGTGTTGGATTTAGAAAAAGAAAATTTACGTCCCTTTGAAGTTGAGAACCTAGAGGAAGAGTTTGTCTTAGGCCCTCTTGGCGCTATGCAGCCGGATACAAGAAAGACAAAAGAAGTGGATGTTAGAGAAATAGATATGATAATTGTTCCCAGCCTTGCCCTAGATCGTCAAAAAAACAGGCTGGGAAGAGGAGCGGGTTTTTATGACCACTTCTTAAAAACAATAGAGGCTTCTACTAAAAAAGTAGGAGTTATCTTTGAGTTTCAATTCTTGGAATCCCTTCCTATCCATCCCTCCCAAGATGTTAAGGTAGATGTTGTTGTCAGCGAAAGTTTCTTTATCGAATGAAGCAGTCCCTGACAGCTTAAATGTCAAGGGCGCAGTTGAATTTGACCCAAGACCCTTCGACTCGTTCCACTCGCTCAGGGTCAATTCGACTACCCAGCAGGGTGTCCTGTTGGACTACAGTCTGCCCTTGGCGGATTAAGTCTCATTGATTAAACGGAGGTCAATATGATCATTTTTTATATATTAGGGGGCACAGTTTTAGGAATAGTTTTAGGGTGGTGGCTGAAGGAAATTCTCCAGAAGAATACATTAAATAGTGCCAAAGAAGAAGCGGAAAAAACTTTAAAGGAGGCAAACAGTAAAAAAGAAGAAATTTTGAGAAAAGTAGATTTGGATAGCAAGGAGTTACTTTATAAATTAAGAATTGATTTTGAAAAACAAAATGTTTCCAAAAGAGAAGAATTTCTTCGTTTGGAGAAAAGGCTTCTTCAAAGAGAAGAAAATTTAGAAAAAAGACTTGATTTCATTGAAAGTAGAGAGAAAGAGTTTACTCGTCGAGAGGCAGACTTTAGAAGAGTGTCGGAAGAATTAAAGAAAAAAGATCAGGTGCTTGAACAATTAATTGAGGAGGAAAAAGAAAAATTAAGGAGGATATCTTCCCTAAGCCGGGAAGAAGCAAGGGAAATTCTTCTTAAAAGATACGAAGAGGAATTGCGCCTGGAGAAGGGTAAAATGATTAGAGTGATGGAAGAGGAGATCAGAGAAGACGCGGACAAAAAAGCAAGAGAGATAATTTCCCAGGCAATTCAAAGATGTGCCGTGGAGCATACTACAGAGACTACCGTGAGCGTGGTGCAGCTTCCTAATGATGAGATAAAGGGCAGAATCATTGGAAGAGAAGGTAGAAATATAAGAGTTTTTGAGATGGCTACCGGTGTTGACTTGGTAATTGACGATACTCCCGAAGCAGTAAATTTATCCAGCTTCGACGCGATTAGAAGAGAAGTCGCCCGTATTTCCTTAGAGAAATTGGTTCAAGACGGCAGAATCCATCCGGCAAGAATCGAGGAAGTTGTGGAAAAAACCAAACAAGAACTTGATAAGCGATTAATAGAAGAGGCAAAGGAAGTGGCATTTGAGGTCGGGATTCACAACCTTCACGCGGAAATAATAAAACTTTTAGGGAGATTAAAGTATCGTACCAGCTTTGGCCAAAGTGTTCTCCAGCATTCCAAGGAAGTCGCTTTTATTATGGGTATTTTGGCCTCAGAGCTCGGATTAGACGCGCATATAGCTAAGAGAGCGGGGTTTTTACATGATATTGGTAAAGCGATCGATCATCAAGTGGAAGGAACTCATTCTCAAATAGGAAGTGAGCTATTGAAAAAGTATGGAGAAGACGAAATAGTAGTGAATGCGGCTAAGTCTCATCATGAGGAAGCAGAATTTGAATCCATCTATTCTTTACTTGCCTTAGTTGCCGATGCTATTTCCGCTTCTCGTCCGGGAGCAAGAAGAGAAACCTTAGAAACTTATATAAAGAGGCTTAAACAACTAGAGGCGGTCGCTAATTCTTTCGAGGGTGTGGATAAAGGGTATGCCATTCAGGCAGGGAGAGAAATAAGAGTTATTGTTTACCCCAAAAAAGTTAAAGATGAAGAAATTTTTCTTCTTGCCCAGGAGATAAAGAAGAAAATAGAGAAGGATATGGACTATCCGGGAAATATAAAAGTTACAGTGATAAGAGAAACTAGGGCAGTGGACTATGCTAAGTAAGCTCTCAGGCAAATGGTAGACGTCTAATAGAGGAAATCAGAAGACAAAGAATAAAAGACGATGAGAATATTATTCGCAGGTGATGTTGTAGGAAGGCCGGCCAGAGCTTTTCTTAAAGAAGCTCTTCCTCAAATAAAGGAAAGCTTAAATGTGGATTTTGTCATTGTTAATGGAGAGAACGCCGCGGGAGGTTCAAGCATAACGCTTGCTACCGCTAGGGATCTTTTCTCTTGCGGAGTTGATGTTATTACCACCGGTGATCATATTTTTAAGAAAAAAGAAGCAAAAGAAGTTTTGGAAAAAGAAGATGCCATTAGGCCTTTGAACTATGGCGGGAAAGCTTTCGGCAGAGGCTGGTTAATAAAGGAAAAAGGAGGGAAGAAAATAGGCGTTATAAATCTTTTAGGCAGAGTATTTATGCAGCCAATAGATTGTCCCTTTAAGGCAGTAAGAGATGTTTTAGAAGAGATAAAAAAAGAAACCAAGGCGATAATTGTGGATGTTCATGCTGAAGCCACTAGCGAAAAAGCGGCAATGGGGCATTTTCTAACCGGTAAGGTAAGCGCGGTTGTAGGTACACACACCCATGTACCTACGGCTGACGAGAGAATCCTTGACGACTTTACTGCTTACATTACTGATGTAGGAATGACAGGGAGTTTTGATTCTATTTTAGGAAGGGAAAAACATCAGATTATCGAACGCTTTCTTACTAATATGCCCATGCGTTTTAATTTAGCTCAAAACGATATACGCATGCAGGCAGTAGTAATTGAGATAGAAGAAGCAACAGGGAGAGCACTTTCCATAGAAAGAGTAGAACGTAGAAAAGAGGCCGAGACTGGTTTAGTTGGAGGAAAATTATGATTTGGGGTGGTGCGGAAAAAAGACGATTTGTAAGAGCAAATTTTCCCTGTAAGATAGCCATACATATTCCATCTCGCCACACACTTTCCACACATACGGAAAATATCGGCGTTGGAGGGATAAGAGTTATCATTGGAGAAAAAAGTGAAATTTTTTCCACAGTAGGTTTGGAAATTTTTCTAGGGGAAGAACCAATAATTTGTAATGGAAGAGTGGTGTGGGTGGTGGAGAATAAAAGCAATTATCAAGAAGACTTTTTTTCCTATGATACGGGAATGGAATTTGTAGATATTAAAGAAGAGGATCGGGCGGCAATAAAAAATTTTGTAGAAGCAATTGTTTTGAGTAAGTAGTTTTGGCTTAAAGCCCGTTATCGGTTTTAAATAAGCGGCATTGCAGTTGGTAGAGGGTGAACAATGATTTTGGCGAAGATTAATTCCCCAAGGGATTTAAAGAAATTAAATTTAGAAGAATTAAAGATTTTAAGCCAGGAAATAAGGAACTTAATCACCAAAATCACTTCGCTAAAAGGCGGGCATTTCGCCTCTTCTTTAGGAGTAGTAGAGTTAAGCGTTGGCTTACATTATTGCCTTAATACTCCCGATGATGCCCTTATTTTTGATGTTGGTCATCAAGCTTATGCCCATAAGATTATTACAGGAAGAAGAGACGCTTTTTCTACCCTAAGGGAGTATGGGGGGGTAAGCGGTTTTCCTAATCCCCAAGAGTCTTGCCATGATTTGTTTATTTCCGGCCATGCCTCTACTGCTGTTTCTTGGGCCCAGGGTATTGCTGAGGCGAAAAAACTAAAAAAAGAGAGCTCCAAAACAGTGGCGGTGATTGGTGATGGGTCTTTAACCGGAGGAATGTGTTTCGAGGCGTTGAATAACTGCGGACATCTCCAAAGCGAAATTCTAGTTATCCTTAATCATAACGAGATGAGCATTTCAACCTCGGTAGGCGCATTGAGTAAATACCTTACTAAAATTATTTCAGCCCCGGTTTATAACCGCATAAGAAATGAGTTGGAAAATTTTTTAAAACAGTTCTCTTTGGTAAAAAAAATTGCCCCTAGGGTTAAGAAATTTGAAGAGGCGATAAAAAGCTTAATAATCCCCGGTATATTTTTTGAAGAGTTGGGATTTCGCTATTTCGGCCCTATTGATGGGCACAATGTAGATACTCTTATCCCCACATTAAAAAACGTCCTTTCCTTAAAAGGCCCCCGCGTTCTGCACGTAATTACTAAAAAAGGAAAAGGATATAAATTTTCCGAAGATAACCCTGAAGATTTTCATAGCGTTCCCTCTTTTGATATTGATAAAGGAGTTTTCTCTCGCGAGAAGAAAGAAACTTTCAGCGAAGTTTTTGCTAAAAAACTCGTTTCGTTAGCTGATAAAGATGAAAGAATCGTAGCGATTACTGCCGCTATGCCCAAGGGGACAGGGCTTAATTTATTTAGAGAAAAATTTCCTGAGAGATTTTTTGATGTGGGGATTGCCGAGGGCCATGCTGTAGGTTTTGCCGCAGGCCTTGCGAGAAAAGAACTCAAACCGGTAGTAGCGATTTATTCGACATTCCTACAGCGCTCTTTTGACCAGATAATTCACGATGTTGCTTTGCAGAATTTAGGAGTTGTTTTTGCCATTGACCGCGCGGGAGCAGTGGAAGGAGATGGGCCTACTCATCAGGGAGCTTTTGATATCGGCTATTTACGAATAATTCCCAAGCTAGTTGTTATGGCCTCTAAAGATAAAGAGGAGCTTGAGGATATGCTGGAATTTGCTTTAAGCCAAGATTTTCCCGTCAGCATCCGTTACCCTAAGGAAAAGGCATATTCAGCAGGGAAAAGAGAAAAAATCGAATTAGGCAAAGCACAAATTCTTACTGAAGGTAAAGATTTATGTATAATTGCTCTTGGGTCAATGGTTAAGCCGGGATTAGAATGTGTTTCCCTGCTTAAGCAAGAAGGTGTAGATGTTTTTTTAGTAAATCCGCGTTTTATAAAACCTCTGGATGAGGAATTATTAAGATATATTGCCGATAATTTTAAATTGATTATTACTTTAGAAGAAGGAACGTTAAATTGCGGCTTTGGCAGCGCGGTTTGGGAATTTTATGGTAAAGTTGCCATTTCCAAAAATATAGAATTAGTAAGGATGGGTTTTCCAGATGAGTTTATTCCCGCAGCCAAGAGAGAGGAGATATTAAAAATGTACGGGCTTGACAGTTATTCTTTGATGAGGCGGATAAAAAAGCTGTTGGCTACGGAATGCGGCATGCAGGCGACAGAGAAAAAATGGTAAAAATTAGATTTGCTCCTTCACCTACAGGGTTTTTACATATTGGCGGAGCACGCACCTGCCTGTTTAACTGGCTTTATGCTCAAAAGATGAACGGTAAATTTGTTCTAAGGATTGAAGATACGGATTTGGAGCGTTCCAAGAAGGAGTATTTGGAGGAAATTTTAGAGAGCGTAAAGTGGCTGGGAATGGATTGGGATGAAATTACCTATCAGTCTCAAAGGTTTGATTTATATCGGGAATACGCGCAAAAGCTAATTAAAGAAAATAAGGCCTACAAAAAAGAAGGGGCGATATTCTTTAAATACGAGTTTACCGAGGTTTCGATTAATGATTTAATCCGGGGAGAGATTGTTTTTAAGGAGCTCCCCAAAGAAGAAGAAGTAATCATAAAAGGAGACAATACTCCTGCGTATAATTTTAGCTGCTGCATTGATGATGCTCTTTCGCAGATTACTCATGTAATAAGAGGAGAAGACCATATTTCTAATACACCAAAGCAAATTTTAATGTATAAAGCTTTAGGTTTCGAAATCCCTCAATTTGCCCACCTGCCGTTAATCTTGGCTCCTGGGGGGGGAAGACTTTCTAAAAGATTTGGGGCAACCTCGGTAAGAGAATATAAAGAAGAGGGGTATCTATCAGAAGCAATAGTTAATTACCTTTTACTTTTAGGCTGGTCTCCGGGCAATAATCAAGAGATTATCGCTTTGAAGGAGGCAAAAGAGGTTTTTGATATAAAAGATGTTCATAAGACAGGGGCAGCCTTTTCTTTGGATAAACTAGACTGGGTAAATTCTGAGTATATAAAAAATAAGGAGATAGGAGAATTAACCAGCCTAGTTAAAAATTATTTAAAGAAAGATGATTTTTTGCCTCTAGGTACAAAAACAGATTATTTAGAAAAAGTTGTCGGACTTTTTAAAGAAAGAATAACAAAGTTTTCGGATTTAATAAGTTGGGCTCATTTTTGTTTTTATAATGATTTCAAATACAGCGATGATACCGGGGATATTTTAAAAAAGGATTTATCAAAAGAAACCAGGGTTTTAATAGAGAGAATGTCCGCGATTGATGAGTTTAATAAAGAGGCCATTGAGAAAGAATTTAGAGCCGCGGCAACGAATTGCGGATTAAAAGCAAGAGATTTAGTCCATCCTGTACGAGTAGCATTAACAGGTAGGCGAATTGGCCCGGGATTATTTGAAACCATGGAAGTTTTGGGCAAGGAAAGAGTTTTAGAAAGATTGGAAAGATTAATTAACCATTGGAAAAAGGAGGAAGGATGAGGAAAATAATTTTTTATTTTTTCCTTTTAGGGATAGTAATCAATTTTTTAGGGTGTGCTAACACTGTTAAGGGTGTCGAAAAAGACGCTAAGCAGAATTGGGAAACACTCAAGGAATTGGACAAGGAATTCCAAGAGAAATATTGGTAGTTGTCCAAGAGCAAGGAGTGTTGTCCCAAGGGAAATTTTATATTTGTGCAAGCTCACAAAGCGTACGAGGAAAATTTTTTGGCTAGATCCTTCCAAAGTTTCCAAAATATCCTTGCCCCGTAGTGTAATCGGTAGCACGACTGATTCTGGATCAGTTATTTCTGGTTCGAGTCCAGACGGGGCAGTACTTCGACTCCCTTGTTTCGCTTGGCACAAGCTTGTCCGACTTGAGGAAGGAGAATTCTTCCATTGCACTTAGGATTTTCTACCGAGCGAAATCAAATGTGGAGAAGTAGTAAATAGTCAGTAAAGTACGTTTTATTGCAAAATGCAAATTGCAAAGTGAAAAATGCAAAATAAACTTAAAAGAAATAGAAAAAATAATAGAGATTATTGCAAAATTAGTAATTACGGCAAAGAAAAATAAATAATTTTAACTTGCTTGTGCCCGTTAGGGTATGCAATTTTCAATTTGCATTTTGCACTGAATATTCAGAAAAAACAG
>JAHJHM010000065.1 GCA_018823915.1 Candidatus Omnitrophota bacterium | reverse complement strand
GTATAGCCTAATATAGAATAAATGTAAAGAAAGTTGGCAAAAGACGTATAAATAAGGTAATATATAGGTGTAGGCACAAAGTGGCAAAGGCACACAGGAACAAAGTTTACTGGATATTTACTATGAACATTTGGAAGCAGGAAATAAAAATACTAATAATGGGCGTAGTGATCGGGATTATGCCTTTTCTTGGTTTTGCCCAGATAGACGTAGAAAGAGCTACGAAAGACGTAGACCGCAGCTTTCGTGAAGAGGGGGAAGAAAGATTAAGAACTTCGCCCAAAAAAACCCTTGAATTTAAAAGAAAGGAAACAAAAAGGGAAGAAGAGAAAGATGCTAAATTTCTTATAACCGAAATAAAATTAGTTGGCTGCGAGAGCTTTTCCCCGGATGAATTTAAGCATATCATAGAAAGATACGAAAATAAAGAAACTAGCTTGGAAGAGCTGGAAGCTTTCGCCAAACAAATCGAAAGAGAGTATCTAAGAAAAGGGGTAATTGCCGCTTGTTTTCTCCCCCCCCAAGAGATTGAAAAAGGAATAGTTACCTTACAAATCATAGAAGCAAAGATGGGGAGTTTAGAAATTGATGACCATAAGTATTTTAAAAGAGAAAGGATTGCTTATTTTTGGCAAATTCTCCCCGGCGATGTCTTACATTACGACAAAATCTCTCAGGGATTAAACTTTATAAATAAAAATCCTGACCGCGAAGCTACAGTGTCCCTTCGCGCGGGTAAAAAACCAGGAACTACGGATATGCTTTTAAGTGTCGCTACAAAGCTACCTATCCATTTAACTTCCAGCTTTAGCAAGGAAGGAGGAGGGCCTGCCACTAGAGGGTATGGAATAAAACATAATAACTTTTTAGGATGTGATGACACATTATTGGGCGGTTATAAATTTGGACCTACTTTCGGCGGCCTTTACGCTTATCATACAATTCCCATTACTCGTTTTGGCACATCTCTGATGTATGGTTTTAGCTATACTAAGGCTTTTCCTAAAGGCGATTACGAAATTTATGGGATTGACTCCCGGGCAAAAAATAGCAGTTTTACTATCTACCAGGATATTTTAAAAGAGGGCGAGCAAATAGGCCAACTCCATTTTGGAATAGAAGCCAAAGATAAATCGGTTTCGATAAAAACCGGCACGCTTAACCGCGATAGACTAAGGATTTTAAAATTGGGTGGCAATTACACTCATCGCGGTTTAGGCGCTACTACCTCTATCCAGCCTGAATATTCTCAAGGCATAAATCTTTTTGGAGCAAGAAGAAAAAATCCTCTATCTTCAAGGGGAGCAAAAAATACTTTTTCTATATTTACTCTAGACGTTCAACACAAAAAGATTTTACCTTTAGATTTACAAGCGAGCTTAAAAATTAAAGGCCAGCTCTCCTCTACCAGACTGCCGACAGGATTTAGCTTAGGAGGAATGGATTCGGTAAGAGGTTATCCTTCGGGAGATTTTTTAGCGGATACGGCCATGCAGGCAAACTTAGAGCTGCTGATTCCCGCGTTTTTCATACCAGAGAAAATAAAAATCCCATATGCCGCGCAATCCCTAAAGGAAGATACAACCGCTTTGGTGTTTTTCGATTATGGCTATGGAAGAAGAAAGGAAAGCTCGGCCGCGGGTAAAAAAACTCATAATTTAAGAAGCATCGGGGCGGGTTTGCGAATAAGGTTAGCTAACCAGACTCTCCTAAGATTAGAATGGGGATTTCCCGTGGGTGATAAAACTATTACCGCGAAAGGGAAATCCAGCTTTCATGTGTCTTTAGATTTTGAGGATAAGCTACCTGAGGAAATAGAAAGGATTAAGGGACTGAGAGAGAAAGGGAATATAACAGGGTGGGCTTGGGCATTATTGAATGAAGAATTAAAAAAACCAACAAGCCTGTTAAAAGAAAAATTGGATAACTATCTTCAGCTTGCCCAGGTAGCCTATGAGAAAAAAGACCTTGAGGGAGCCAAAAAGTACTATGAAAAAATTTCTAATACCGGTACGTCTTTATACCAACAAACAGAAAATTACGCGAAAGAGTGTGTTGAGCATCAAAAAGAATTAAAGGAATATGAAAAATTAGCGGTAAAATACTATAAAGAAGGCAAGCCTGAGAAGGCAAAAGAAATCTGGCAAAAAATTGTCCAAGACGCGAAAGTAAAACCTCTAATTGTTGAATTTTAATTCTCTCCTCTACAGACAACGTAAATAGTCAGTAAAGTACGTTTTATTGCAAAATGCAAATTGCAAAGTGAAAAATGCAAAATAAACTTAAAAGAAATAGAAGAAATAATAGAGATTATTGCAAAATTAGTAATTACGGCAAAGAAAAATAAATAATTT
>JAHJHM010000064.1 GCA_018823915.1 Candidatus Omnitrophota bacterium | reverse complement strand
CACCATTAATTCTTTCTTGTCGATAGAATTCTATCGGGCTGCCCGCCACGGGCCCTCTATTGCTACTCGTCATTTTTGATTTATACTTCGTTAAAGTTGCTGGGGAAGCCCCCGTTGTAGCTGGGAGGCGACTTGAGGGGCTTCCGGCAACTTTATCATCATCAACAATTTCAAGGGCCCCGGAACCATTTGCTGGGAGGCGACGATTACCAAGACCCCTGAAAATAATCTTCTTGACAAATTTCACTCCCTGAATTAACATATAACCTGCCATGAAAACTAAAAAAACACCTAAAACTAATTTTACCGCAAGAGAAGTTACGGTAATATTAGAAGATATAAGAAGCCAATTTAGAGCATTCGGCGAAGGATTAAAAGCTTTAAGTACTAAAGTCGATGGTATTGCCGCTAACCAAGCCCGCACATTAGAAAAAGTAACTGCTTTAGAAATTGGCCAAAGATTGTTAATAAAACGAGTAGAGGCGCTGGAAAAGCGAGTAGAAGCGATTGAAACAAGGTTAGCATCTATTGAGGACAAAATTTTCGTTATAGAAACAGAAATTAAAGAAATAAAGCGTGCTCTTGAAATTAAAATTAACTCTGCTGAATTTAAAATTTTAGAAAATCGCGTGTCTGCCCTAGAAAACCAAGTATCTCTCCTTGCTAAATAATCCTTCCCTTTCGGTGGAGAAAGATTACTGTAAAAGTAAATAAAACGATTCTTCATTGACTCAACCGCCTCGCCTACTTTATAATAATACGGCCTTAATCCTCTTAAATGCGAATTATCAATATCTATCATCGCCGGGCTGCTGCTCTTTCTTTTACCAACCTTTGACAAGGCACTGGAAGAAACCGGCTGCCTTACCTTTCGACTTTGCTCAGGATTAACTCCACCAGCCTCTTCTTTAGCTTCTAACTCCACTAATTTCTTCAGCGCTTTTTCTATCTTCTCTAAATACTCTAAATAAGGCCTTATCTCATTTTTTAATACCCCAAAATCCTTTTCTCTTAAGTTCACTTCTTTATAAAGAGCGTTTGCCTGGCTGCTTAATTCTTTATAATCTTCCAAGGCCAAAGAGTATTTACCTTCCTCAATTGCCGCATTAGCAGAAAGAGTAAGCTTATTTATTTGCCCAAGCCCGCGCTTTACTTTTATAATCTTTGCTATGCCTGTCCCTACAAGAGCCACGGTAATTGCCCATGCTACTTGGGCAGGAGGAGCCCACTCCGCAATTATCTCAGGGATAGAAAAAACCGCAGCGAAGAATGCTGGTACCACGGCTGCGAGTATAAGGGTGCTAGGGGATATTTTTATTTCCCATATGAAAATCTTTATTGAGATCCTCTTGTATTCATTTACCACTTCAGCATAACCTTCACGCAGCTTTCCTTCCTCCTCTAACAAATTATTTAAGTAGGGATTTAAAATTGGGCTGCCCGCCACAGAAAAATCAACCTCACGTAACCCAACATCTTGCATCTTGTATCTAGTACCTTCTAAAGCCCCGCCACGCCTGCCAGCCGGAGCCAAATCTGTTTTTGCAAATTGCTTCTTGGCGTAGGCGGGGGCTCTCTCTTTTAAATAGCGGATAGCGGATAGCGGATAGCGTGAAGCGTAATTAGCTGAAATCAAAGTGGGGGATGCGGTAGGTGGGGAGAATTCCGTACCAATGTTGAGCATCTTTGCGAATAGTCTCTGCCCTTTCTCTTTCAATTGGCTCGAAATGGCTGTTAACTTGCTCAAGGACTCCCCCGGTAAGCTGATTGATAATGAAGTTATAAACTTTGTTGCTTTCATCCCGTGCTGAAGCAAAGATAACCCCTTCTCGGTCAACGATGAAATGGCTGAATTCCAATTCAGTTGATGGTTGATGGTTAATAGTTGATAGCTTATCCATTTTGCACCTCCTTGTTTTTGTTCGTATCTCGTATCTTGTATCTCGTATCTCGTATTTAAAGTTGCTGGGAAGGCCCCTTGTAGCGGGGAGGCGACATAGAGGCCTTCTGCAACTTCATAATTTTTATACTTTTCAAGGGCCCCGGAATCGTTTAGCTGGGAGGCGACATCAGGGCCCTCAAAAATACTATTAGCCACTTCAAGGGCAGCCACGCCTGCGTGCCGTAACGCCATCAGCCACGAAGAGGCACTTCGGCGTGCAGGCACGGTAGCCCAAGAAAGCGGCTTGATTGTATTATATATAGGTAAAGAAGAAATTAAGGAAGGCTTGTATTCGCTGAAAGCTGAATGCTGAAAGCTGATGGTTTGACTACGCTCACCATCAGTCCTGAGCATAGTCGAAGGGCTGAAAGCTAATGAAGACGGCGGGGAGGAATCACTGCCAAACTGAATAAGAGAATTCTGTACTGCCGCCCAAATAAAATAACTTATTTCATAATAATACGATTTTAATCTTCTTGGATTCTGATCACTCTCTATAATTACCGGATGATTATTTTGTCTATTGCCAAGGTCTAATTTCCCAGATGTTCTTTCTGCTCGCTTAAAGGAACCATAGGGATATATATCCCTGGCCGGTTTGCCAGTCCTTGATCCCGTCGGATAATTTCCCTTCTTCTCGATGATAATTCCCCGATTATAAACTGGGTCTCCAGACTCCTTATTTCCATCCCGAATTCGTTGTTTTTTATTAGCTTTATCATTTTTTGCCTCCTCACTTTTTCCTTCTATATTAATAAATGAAACTTCTAAGATGTAGGAAAAATCGGGAGGTGAATTTGAGGCAAAAGTAACAATAATACCTCTCTCTAACATTGCCAACATTAAACTTACTCTCTTTATTAACTCAACTGATCTTTTATCCGGCAGAATTCCTTGTGCTTTTAATCGTTCCCGCAATCCCAATCTAATCTGCTCGTTTCTATGAAAGCGGTTATCCCTTACGGAACCTATGATGGAATCCGGAGGCCCAATCGGGAAGAATGGCAACTCTGCATCCATCTGCCCAAAGGGGCTAAAGGGCGAAGAACTAATTGGACTTATTGGGTTTGTTGAGTTATTGGGGTTATTGAGTTGTTGAGTTAGTGCTGAATTTATCCCGGCTAAATGCTGGCTATCTGCCGGACTGGAAACACTTATATTTTTTAATGATTTAATATGCTCATTTAAACGTTCTTCTAATGGTTCTTCTTTTTCACAAAAACTCTTCTCTACATGTTGTAATTGTTTACCTTTAGCTATATTTTTAGTTTCTATAATCCCTTTCTTTAAATCTTTAATTTTTTCACGTTGTTCGTTCATCCTTTCAGGATCGGCTACTCCATCATAAACAATCGTCCTATCGCGGCCAGTCACTTTCGCAAGATATAAAACGCCATCTGTTGCTTCTATTAATTGTTTTTTTGCTTCCTCACTGTATTTTCTTACTTCTTCTTCGATTTCTTTTCTCATTTTCTCTTCAAGATGCCCTTTCACCTCTTGGTTAAGGTATTTTTTCACTCCTTCCCCAAGGCGCGCTTTCTTATTTTTAAAAGATTCTTTTTCCTTTTTAATGTATTCCTCTACACCCTCATAACCCTGCCCCTTAAGAAACCTTTCTGCTTTTTCAAAGAGACTCTCCATTTTTTCTTTTGAATATTCTCTCACTTCTTCAAGGCGCGTTTCCAACTCCCCTTCAATGCTCATTTTTATCCCTTCTTCAACACGTACCATTATTTTCTCTTCGCTAAATAAACAGGGCGAAACAAATTCACTCACTCCCAAGCTAACTGCCACCTTGATTACTTGGTTGCCAAAAAGAATCTCACTGCTTTTTATTTCCTTTCTTATTCTCTCGGCAATCTCTACTGCCTTACTTAATTCTGTCCGCGGTAAAATAAGTATAAATTCTTCTCCTCCATACCTAACCACAGCATCTAACTCCCTTGAGCTTTCTTTTAGAATCTCAGCTATTTTCTTAAGAACTTCGTCTCCGGCTAAATGTCCATAAGTATCATTTACATTTTTAAAAAAGTCTATATCCAGCATAATTAAAGACACCTGCCGTCCTGGGTATCTTAATGCCTCCCTAATTTCTTTTATCAATTGCTCGCGAAAATACTTTTGATTATATAAGCCGGTTAAAGGATCAATCCTTGCTAAAAGATGCTGTTTTGCCATTATATCTGAAACCTCTTTTACATCTTGAAAAAACTCAGCAATACGCATGATATCTCCCCCGCCTATCTCCTCTAACAGTGACTGATATCCCTGCCTTTCATTTTTCTCCCAATTAGTAATCAAAAATACCTCGGGGATCTTCTTATCTCTACCAACAAATAACCAAAGCATTTGCTTAACATTTTCCCTGCCTTGTTCAATACCTTTAAGACCCTGATAATTTTTAGCATCCTCCTCAATATTTGTATATTTTAAATCGCAGCATTCAGGCAATAATCTTCGGTTAAAAATATTTAATCCTATTAATTTACCTCCATTATTTATGAGCCAATGCCATCCCAATTTCTCTTCTTCTTCATACGCTTTTTCTTCCCTTTGTAATTGCTTTATTATTTCTACTTTCTCTATCTCATCTGCATTATAATATCTGGAAATAACTTCTTTGATCCAGTCCTTTTCACTCCCTGATTTTGCTCTATCCCAATCTGAAAAAGCAGATTCACGTTTCATATTGAATGATTTACCTACACATGTATATTTTTCATAATATTCATGTTCTGGGTCTGCCTTAAACAAATATTTATAAAAACCGGAATCACTGGTAAAAAGAAGGCTAAGTGCTTCGATCTCAATCTCTGCTATCCTTTTTTCATCAATTCCCAATATTATAGAGAATTCAACCATAATAAATCTTTCTACCTCTGCCAAACGCGCTTTAACTATCAATTCTTCATACTCCTGCTTAGATATAACTATATCATCCTCTTTTTTATGTTCTAGCGGCGAACTGCTCTCATTCTTTAATAATTCCTTCGCCTCTTCGAGACCTTTCTTTATTTTATTTTTATCAATTAGTTGATTAGAAGCTATACAATCAACTGCCTTTTGAGAAGTTAACTTGCCGTTAAGGAAATCTATGACGGCCTGCCTTTCTATAACTCCCGGAAAAAAGCCAAGCTTACACATAATCCTTTCTGCCTTTTCCTCAATACTACTAGAACTCGTGCTCTCCTTTACTGAGGAATTGACAGCATCATTTACCTCGTTAGATAAAACCGCTGATTTGTTGGGGGAATTTGCGGGAATTTGCCTCTGCCTCGGCGAGCCTTCGGCGAGACGGGTTTGATTTGGGAGGATTTGCGTAATAGGTGAAAAAGAGTTATCGCTGATAGCTGATGGCTGCCTGTCCGCCAAATCCTTGGCGTAGGCGGAATAGCTGATAACTTCTGAGGAAGGCGGAGCAAGAGCGCTGCTTGCGTTGTAATGAGAACGAGGATCTATTTTTTTATGACTCCCTATACTCTTATAATTTCCTCTTCCTTTATTTTCCTCTGAATAAGGACTGCTTACTATTGCCAAACTCCTATTATTTTCACCTAAATTATCGCCTTTGCTGGAGGAACTGCTCCTATTATCTGCCTGCCCTTCTTCCAATGGGTTTTGCGCATTTGACCTCTTCCATACCATTTTCTGCCTAATTCCTAAAGGCCAATTTATCCACAACTCTGATATATCCTTTTTCTCTATTAAATCACTTACCAATGAATTAATTCCAAGAGCTTTCTTCTCATAAATATTATTTACATACCTGTCATTAATTTCTTTGATAGACAGATTAGCTCCCACCACCTTGGCTTTTCCTCTCTCTTCCCAACCGATTACGACTACATCCTTAGAGTAATCTCTTATCTTCTCAATTTTAAAAACACTGCCATTGGCGTACAGATATCCTTCTTCCCCTATCCCGTTATCTTCTCCAAGTATAAGAATATCCTTAATCATATCCTCGGGAGAAAGAAGATAGGTTACTGTTGTTTCTGTGGTTCCTTTGTGATTATGCAAACTAAAAAATGGCGTGCCGATTTCTGTTATTTCAAGATACCTTGTGGACGATTCATTTTCTGTGCCTTTAATTATCCAGTATTTTTCCTCTCCCTGGCTTGTCCT
>JAHJHM010000063.1 GCA_018823915.1 Candidatus Omnitrophota bacterium | reverse complement strand
TTGTAAAAGTTAGAATTAAACACTTGCACACAAAACTCATATCTCTTACCTTTGCATTTTTCACTTTGCAATCTGCACTTTGCATTTTGCAATAGAGTGTATTTTACTGACCATTTACGCCCACCAGAATACCTAAGACAAAAGTTCGGGTAGGCGCCTTAGCGCATCTTCTATGGGAAGAATCGAAATTTTGCCATCCCTCATTTCGCGGCTGCCTCCATAGATAAAACATGCCTTTGACATGGGGTAATCCGCAAGAAAAGACTTCAATCCTTTTAACATTGCCCCTGAAATCCTATTAGTTCGTTTAATCTCAAAAGCCCGGATCCCTTTATTCCCATATAACACAAAATCCACTTCCGCGTTGTCAGCCGTTCTCCAATAGTATATTTTATAACCTAATCCATAATCGGTATTAGCAGCATTAAGTTCCTGAAAAAGAAGCGTCTCAAGGCTGATGCCCTCTATTTCTTCGGGCATATCCAATGGCCCCGCTGGCCGTAAAATGCGGTAAACTCCCGCGTCAAAAAAATAAAATTTAGGATGGTTAACCATGCGCCTCTTAGCTTTTTTGACAAAAACAGGGACTCTATAAGCCATAAGCAAGTCTTCTAATATTGCAAAGTAGCTTTCCATAACCTTGCGTTCAACAGAACATTCCCGGGCAACCGATGAAATATTAAGAATTGAACCTTGCGAAAAACTTGCCGCTTCAAGGAAACGGGCAAATCTCGCCAAATTTCTAGTTAAGCCCTCCTGCTGTATTTCCTCCTCCAGATAGGTTTTCACATAACTCTCAAGATACGCCTTGGGATCCTTTTCAATATAAACACTGGGTAGCTGCCCATACGCGAGCGAAAGCCCTAAATTAAAATCTTTGCCTAGTTCCGACACGGTAAGCGGATGCATATAACAGATAAGAGCGCGGCCAGCCAGTAAATTTTGCCCTTTTCTTTTTATTTTTCGCGCGTTTGAGCCGGTTAAAATAAATTTATATTTATACTTCTCAATCAGGCGGTGAACTTCATTCAGCAGTTCGGGAACCCTTTGCACTTCATCAATAATAATCCAGTCTTTAAAACCCGCGGGGATTAAATTTTCAAGGCGCTGCGGATTAGCCAAAAGGTTATTAAACAGCCCCGCCTCTAATAAATCCACGTACACGGCTTTGGGGAAAGCGGCCTTTACCCACGTGGTCTTGCCTGTGCCTCGCGGGCCGAATAAGAAGAAACTTTTACCTTCAGGTGAGTGAATTAATCTGGAATACATAGTTCCATTTTACGGGTATTTTTGGAGTTGTCAAGAGTAAATGGCGGCTTCCCTGCCTGCCGGCAGGCAACCAAGCAGATTCCTGATTTTACTGCTATTATATTAACGTTTACAAATATTCTTAAGGCTCGCGAGATTTACAAACTTAATCACAAAACCACCATATCTACGGCTGTAAGAATGGCTCAGATTATGCGACACTACATATACTTGCGCCTTATCGTAATGCCTTAAAAACACCTTGGCATTTGTCGGATCAAAATCCTTATCACTCCATTTACATTCTATTGCCAGAAGAGGCTGCCCCATCTTATTAATCACAAAATCTATCTCGTGCCCCTGCTTATCTCTCCAGTAACCGAGATCTCTGGTTTGCCGATGGGCGAATATCTCATTTAGAATAAAATGCTCCCACAGATAACCCATATCTTCATTTCTGAGTTCCCGCCAGCCGCGGTAATAACAAACAAACCCGGTATCAAAACCATAGACTTTCGGAGCGGATATAATCTCGTTTTGTCTTCTGGAGCTAAAAGGACGGATAACATGCGCGATAAAAGTAGCTTCAAGCACTTTCAAGTAATTAGAGATAGTGGTTCGGCTCGCTTCGCATGGAGATGCAAAGCTATTGGCTTCAAATATGCCTCCGCTTTGAGCCATAATAAGTTCGAAGAATTTCTGAAACGAATATCGCCTTTCAAGCCTGAATAATTCCTGGATGTCTTTCGCCCAAAAAGCATCTATCCAATCTTGAAAATTCCGCTCCGGGTATCGAACGTGCGTAAAAAAAGGCGGTAATCCGCCGTAAAGAAATCTGTGCTTCAAATCAGTAATGCCAAAAGACTCCATATCTGATAACGTCATCGGGGTAAGCCACAGCTGCCTCTTCCTGTCTGCCAACGTATCCTTAAATTTCGCGGAAACGCTGAGAGTAGACGAGCCCGTAGCAATGATCTGTATATCCGGATAATGATCAGCGGCTATTTTTAGTATTTCCGAAGGGTTTGGCAACCGATGAATCTCGTCCAACGCGATCCTCTGCCCGCGTAGGCCTTCTAAGAACGACTCCGGATCTTCCATCATACGCCTTACCCGCGGAAGCTCACAGTCAAAATAATCAATACCGTCAAAGCTTTTACAGAGAAATGTCTTACCTGAGCGCCGGACACCGGTCAACCAGATAATTGACTTTTCTTTAAACAGCTCTTCTATGATATTTTTCCAAAATGCTCTATTTTTCATAATTAAAGCATACCATAAAGTTTAACTATATGCAATACTAAACGCATATAGTTATGCCCAAAAACTAACCCCATCGGGAATCCCGTCTCTGCGTCATTACAAATACCCCTCTAACCGTCTCCCTAATCCCCTCTTCCAGCGTGAATGGCGACTTCCCTGCCTGCCGGCAGGCAGGCAACCAAGCTGATTCCTGATTTTACTGCTGTCAACAAGCAATGACCCGGTTAATTTCTCCAATTCTTCACCCTTACCCGCGATTTTACACAGTGCCTTTAAAATACATGGATACAAAGAAAATAAAGCTACCTTCTTATTCATATAGTTTTATCCGGAATATACACTCCGCAAGTAAATAGTCAGTAAAGCACATATTATTGCAAAGTGCAAAGTGAAAAATGAAAAATGAAAAATGCAGAATGAGCTTAGGTAAATAGTCAGTAGAGTACATTCTATTGCAAATTGCAAAGTGCATATTGCAAAGTGCAA
>JAHJHM010000062.1 GCA_018823915.1 Candidatus Omnitrophota bacterium | reverse complement strand
CCATTCTTATTGTAAGCTTGAGAACCTATAGCGTCTTTTACCTTAGTAATGCCAAACAAGAGAATGGATTTTATTCCCACAGCTTCTGACAAATCTTTGAGTAAATTATCAATTGAAAAATGATAAACATCAGGCATAGATTTTATTTCTTCCCTTTTACCTTTGCCCTCAACGACAAAGTAAGGCAGAATTAAATCGTTTACCGAAAGATTTGTCTCAGCCGCTAAATCACGAATCAACTGATTTTTTCTCAACCTTCTCATCTTTTGATGTATAGCTCCTATTTTTTTTCTTGCTATAAACCATACACTATAAACTATTATCCATAAGCCCTTGTCTTTTTGCTTCTCGGGAAGTAACTTCTCCAATACAGTTTACCTTAACTCCCTCGGGTACTTCCCCATATCTTTTCTTAAAATTTCTCACAGTTGAAGGACTAGTAAACATAACTTCATCAAAATAATTTAAATCCAAATCAGGTAAATCTTTCGGCATTACATTTTTATAAGCGACACTTGTAGTTACTTTAGCGCCTAATTTTTTAAGCGCGTTGCTTAAGCCCTTATCAGAGATGTCTGAACGAGGCATAAATATAGTTAATGGTTGATGGTTTATAGCTGATAGTCTAAGAATTTTTTTAAATTCGGCGAGCAGCCCTTTCGCGGTTTCTTTTTTAGGGACTAAATCAGCAATAATCCCATATTCCTTTAATTTATTTGCGGTAGAATTTCCAACAGCGGCAATTTTTATATCAGCAAGCGCCCTTGAATCAGAATTTATTGCTCTTAACCGCTCAAAGAAATGCTCTGCGCCATAACGGCTGGCAAATACTATCCAATCAAAAACTGGTTGATGGTTGATGGCTGATGGTTGATGTCCCCTATTTTTTGCTATTTTTTTTATCCACTTGTCAAATTCGGTGTAATCTTCTAGTGGCCTGATTTCTATCATGGGAATATGAAAATATATCCCTTTTATAAAAAACCTTTCTTCTGATAGCCCCGTAAATAAAACCTTCTTGTTTAGCCTTAACCAGTTAAATTTCTTTTCCAATTTCGCTACTTCTCCAATTATAATTATCGCTGGAGGCTTTACCTTGCAACCTTTTGCCTTAGTGACAATATTTCCTAAATTGCCAATCAAAATTTTTTGATTCGGCAAACTTGCATCTTGAATTATCGCCACAGGCGTATTCTCATTTTTCCCAGCTTTAAGCAATTTGAAAACTATTAGTCCTAAATTCCCAACCGCCATATACAAAACAATAGTTTCGTTTTTCGCTATCGATTCCCAATTAATAGAACTTTTTTTCTTTTTTGGATCTTCATTGCCGGTAACAAAAACACAACTTGAAGCAAACCTCCTATCCGTTAAGGGGATACCGCTCAAGCAAGAGGCGGCACTTGCCGCCGTAACTCCCGGCACTATCTCAAAATCTATTTTTTCCTTGACCAACCCACTTAATTCCTCTGAAAGCCTGCTAAAAATAGAAGGACATCCATTTTTAAGCCTGATTACTTTTTTGCCTTCTTTGGTTTTTTTAATCATTAGGGCATTTATTCTGCCTTGGGCCTTCAGGGAACTTCCGGAATATCGTTCTTTCCTTAACTCTTCAGAGCAAATCAATTCTGCGCCTTCCTTTGCCTCATCTAAAATCCTTTTATCTACAAGATAATCATAAATAACTACATCCGCCTCTTTAAGAATATTTAATCCTCTCACAGTTATTAAATCCGGCTTTCCGGGACCCGCTCCAACCAAATAAACCTTGTTTTTCATAATAGAGCAACCTCCTGAGAATCTATAACTGACAATAACTTAACTAATTCTAAATCTTCTTTCCGCGTAACTACCGCCAAAGATCCTTGCAGAGAATGAGGCGTGATGATTTCAAAAGGAATCCTTTGTGTAATCCTCTCTTCTAATCCCAGTCTCATAAGTCCAGCGGCAGCAATTACGATGGCATCTAAAGCTGGCTGATGGTTTATAGTGTATAGTTTATAGCTATCAACTATAAACGATAAACTATCAACTAATCGTAGGCGTTCTTGGATATTGCCGCGGATGTCAACGATTTGAAAATCGGGGCGGAACTTTTTTAGCCCCTCTTTCCTGCGCTTGCTGCTCGTTCCAATCTTTGCGCCAAAAGGCAAATCATCTAAAGTTAACCCTGATTTCGATACTAATACATCGTAAGGGTCAATAGGAAAAGTCGTTCCAGCTACAACCAATCCTTCCTTTAACTTATCCTGCAAATCTTTCGCGCTGTGAACTGCAAAATCAATTAGGCTATTCAAAAGTGCTTCGTCAATTTCCTTCGTAAAAAAATCGGTACCTTCTATTTCTGATATAGGAGTACTTTTATCTCTGTCGCCATAGGTATCTATACCAACTATTTCTGCCTTAAAGCCAGAATAAAATTTCCTTAAATTACCTAAAACCTCCTCAACCTGCCTTAAGGCAAGAGGACTGGTTCTGGTTCCAATGCGGTAAGTTTCTGCCATAATAAATCCACATCTTGATTTATTAGTTCTTCTATTCTTTTTGCCTCAAGCCTCTTCTTTTCTAGATTCTTTTGCACAATAGAACTTAAGTCTTCCAAATTAAATAATTCGACATTTTCTATCTCCAGCACCTTTGGATCCACATCTCTTGGCATAGCTAAATCCACAATAAGCAGCTTTCGTGAAATGGCACCGCTCAAGGTTTCTTTCTTTATGATAAAGTGCGGGCTTGTTGTCGCGCTAATGATAACGTCTGCTCGCTTTACAAGCTGAGGTAGTTTATCAAAACGTACCGCGCTCTGACCAATCCGGAAGGCAAGCTCTCTTGCTTTATCAAAGGTTCGGTTAGATATGAAAACAACCTTTGATTTCTCGTCTTTTAAATACTTTAAAACTAACTCTGTAACCTTGCCTGCTCCGATAATTAAAATATTCTTCCCTGAAAGGCTGCCTAGTTTTTCTTTGATAAAATCTATAGCTACGCTGCCTACTGAAACTTTCTCCTCTGATATATTCGCCTCTCTATGCGCTCTTCTTGCGGTAGAAACAACATCAACAAACAGACTCTGTAAGAACCCATCTACGAAACCTACTTTTTCTGCCTCATCATAAGCGAATTTAACCTGGTCTAATATCTGTGTTTCACCCAAAATCAGTGAATCCAGGCCGCTCGCAACCGATAACAAATGACGGAATGCTTCTTCATCTGTAAAGGTATAAAAATACGGAGAAAAACTCTTTTTATCTATTTCATAATACCTGGCGATAAAGTCTCTCACTTCCTCTATACCAGTGCCTTGATTATCTGCGCTGGCGTATATTTCTATTCTGTTACAGGTAGAAAGGATAATCGCGCCTTTTAAAAACGATCTTTCCTTTAGGAAAACAATGGCCTCCTTGAGCCTTTTCTTTGAAAAAGAAAGTCTTTCTCTTAACTCAATTTGGCTGTATTTGTGATTTGTACCTACCAGAATTAGTTTATGGTTTATGGTTGATGGTTTATAGCTCATTATTGGTTTATGGTTTATAGCTCATTATTGGTTTATGGTTTATAGTTGATGGTTTATAGCAAAAAGCAGTGTATGGTTCATAGTTTATGGTTTATGGTTGATGGTTTATGGTTGATGGTTTATGGTTTATGGTTGATGGTTTATGGCTCATTATTGGTTGATAGTTTATAGTGTATGGTATATTGTTTTATTGTCTTTATGATTTCTCTTACTATAAACTATACACTATCAGCTATAAACTATCTTAAGTTCTTCTTCGGTAATCTTTCCCTCAATAATCTTAAACGATCTTATACTGGGGTTATCTTTATCCTTTAAAGAAACGATTACATAAGAGACATCCTGGTAATAAGCCAATTCCACATCATGCGCCGAAGGATAAGCTTCAGTTTCAAGATGCGAATGGTATATGCTCACCATTTCTAATCCCGAATTTCTTATCTCTTTCATTACTGCAAACTGCTCTTTCGGCTCCATAAAATAACAAAGCTCTGGTCTATCAGAGGTATTTGTCATCGGATAAACCTTTTTTACTTCCTCATCTTTACCGGCCAATACTCCACACGCTTCATTTGGCGTTTCTTTTTTTACATGGTTTATAATTATATTGTATTGAGTAGTTGTTATATACATAATTTTAATAATTCAAAACTCAAAAGGCATACCCTTGCGGGCACAAGCAAGTTAAAATTTCTAAAAACTTAATATTTTAAAT
>JAHJHM010000061.1 GCA_018823915.1 Candidatus Omnitrophota bacterium | reverse complement strand
TTTTCATATATTTACTATACATCAAGCTCATTTCTCATATATTCCCTATAGAAACCCTATATATTAACCTCTATAACTAAGGAACCTGTATTTTTCAGGCAAAGGCTTTCCTTCCTGAATATACTTTATTGCATCCCGTCGTTCATTATCTGTAAGTCTCATATATTATTTCCTGCTTTACTTTTTTAATTTACCCCATTAGGGTTCGAGGTTCTCTGGCGAGGTTTACCCATCAAGCTTACATATGCTTTCTTTTTCATGTTCCAGAAATCTTTTTTGCCTAATTGTAAGCTCATTAAAATCAACAAGGTGGCCGTCAAAATCCGGCCCGTCAACACAAGTAAATTTAACCGCGCCTGCGACTGTGACTCGACAGCAACCGCACATGCCCGTACCGTCAATCATAATAGAATTAAGACACACTATGGTTTTTATTTTAAAAGGGCGGGTTAGCTCAGAGACCGCTCTCATCATAGGTATCGGCCCCACGCAATAAACTAATTCGTATTTCGTATTTAGTATTTCGTATTTCGTTAATAAATCTTTTAAGATGTCAACGGTAAAACCTTTTTTACCATAAGAACCGTCGTCGGTCGTAATATAAAACTCATCCGATACGGCTCTTAGTTCCTGCTCTAAGATTAAAAGGCCTTTGGTTTTTACCCCTAAAATGGTAGAAATATGGTTACCCTTTTGTTTTAACGCCTTTGCTATCGGTAAAAGCTCAGCAATGCCGACACCGCCGCCTAAAACAATAACTTTACCGTAATTCTTAATAGGCGTGGGTTTACCTAACGGCCCGGTTAGGGAATATAACGATTCTCCTACTGCGAGCTTACCTAATATTTTTGTGGTATAACCTACTTCCTGAAAAATAATAGTAATGGTTTTTTTCTTCTTGTCGGCTTCTACAATAGTTAAAGGAATACGTTCACCATTTTCCCTAACCATAAGAACAATAAATTGTCCCGGCAATGCTTTTTGAGCAATAAGGGGTGAGTCGATAATGAATTTAGTCAAATTCTCTGCTATACGTTCTTTTTCTAAAATCTTCATTTCAATGATCCGCCTAAGGCGGAGAATTGATCCCGAAGCGCTTCTGAAAAATGTCGCAAGAGATTTTTCAGATATTCAGGCGCGAGGGACAATATCCATGTTCACTATCTCTCCAACAAGCCATGGGCCTACCGGACTGCGGGAAGGTTTATTTCTTTTTTGATTCTTTCTTCTTCATCAAAGCTACAAGGATAAGCGCCTCGGCAACTTCGCGCAGGGGCTTACGGCTATTCATGCTGTATTTTTGAAGCTTTTGATAGGCATCTTCTTCGCTTAAACCTTCCTCCTTCATCAAAAACCCTTTAGCCCGCTCTACCTGTTTACGTGTTTCTAATTCTTCCTGGATTACTTTCGACCTTACCATCAACTCTGTATTCTCGATAGCTACCGCTGCCTGATTAGCTACCGTAATTAGTATATTAACTTCCGTTTCCATAAATTCATGAGGAGAAGAAGTGTAACAATTGATTACCCCAATAACCTTATCTCTTACTATTAAAGGAACGCTCAACATAGAACATAACTTTTCTTTCCTGGCTAACTCCTTTTCTTTATACTTAGGCTCTTTCAACACATCCAAAATCGCTATGGGTTTTTTCTCACAAGCCACGTAACCAACAACCCCTTCGCCTAACTTAAGGCTTCGTTTTTTTAAATATTCTTCGCTTATGGCTTGGGTGGCTCTTAAATTTAACTCTTTATTCTTTTCATCCAATATCCATAAAGAGCATATATTTGAACCCATCACTTCCGCGGTTACGGCAACGATTAATCTCAAAATGTCATCTAAATATAAGTCGGAAGTAATCGCTTTGCTTATTTTTGTCAGCGCTTTTATCTGTTCTTCATAAGGCATGCTATCCATTCCCATCTCCTGGCATAATCTTCAGATAAAAACTTAAAGATTATGCCTGATTACACTCTTGCCTGCCGGCAGGCAGGGATTAAACTCAGATTACACAGATTAATATACAACTCGCTTTATTTGACAGCTTCTATTGAGGATTGTTGCATTTTTCCTGCCTGTGCCCTTAGGGTGTGCCAGTCCGATTTTATTGTTTTCGGTAAGACCCCTCCTTCAAAGGTATCAAAAGGGTCTATCCCTATGGATAAGACCACTCCTTCAAAGGTATCAGGAGGGTCTATTTCCGTGAATAAGTTAACACGACAATAACAACGGCGGTAAAAAGTATGAGATTCATAATATTAAATATTCGCCAAACAGGATCGGAAGAACAGAAGCCCGCCGGAGCCATTAGCAAAAAACATGTCCACACGCCTAACGTCCAATATGGGCTGATATCTTTAGAAGATTTTCTTTTTATTATTCTTACAATAAGCGGTATATTCCATAAAGGTAGTATAATTGCCGCTATAAACGCGATTTTCTCCATCATCCCTCTCCTCCTATTGTTCCTTCCATCCTACCACAACCACATCTTGTCCTTCGGCTCGTTCGTCGCTACTCTCCCCATTCGGTAAATATTCAGTAAATACCGTCTAAATTTTTGTGAATATTCAGTGCAAAATGCAAATTGTAAATTGCATACCCTAACGGGCACAAGCAAGTTAAAATTATTTGTTCTTCATTTAACAACCGTTCACTAAGTTCCTTCTTCATTTTACTGTCTTCATTTTGCACTTTGCAATATGCACTTTGCAATTTGCAATAGAATGTAC
>JAHJHM010000244.1 GCA_018823915.1 Candidatus Omnitrophota bacterium | reverse complement strand
TGACTTTGAGCAGAAGAAGATAGGTACAGATTCTGTGCCGTCTGCTGATAAGCTAAAGAAACAAGAGTTCGATCCTAAGAAGCATCTTAATCCTATAAGTGCAAAAAGAGTAAAACCGGTTGCTTTATGGAAAGGGAGTTTAACTACTGACTCAACAGGAAAAGTCTCTACCGTGTTTAAGATACCTCAATTTACAGGCAATATCCGTGTGTTAGCTGTAGTTTCCTCAGGAGGAGATTTTGGGAATAGTGAATCTGATATGAAAGTAACAGAACCGCTTATGATAGAGCCTACTATTCCTAGATTCCTTGCAAGCAATGATGAATTTATACTGCCAGTTTCTATATACAACAAGACAGGTGCAGATGGTGAAGTGACCATTTCCTTGAAAACATCAGATGGGTTCAAGATACTAGATTCGTCAGAACAAAGTGTGCGGGTAGATAAAGATAAAGAGGCGGCTGTTAAGTTTAAGCTTAAAGCGCCGGACGTGCCTCAAAAGGGTAAAATTCAAATCCAGGCTTCATTAGGTAGCTATACAAGTTCTCGCGCAACAGAGATAGCCATAAGGCCTACAGCACCCTTTACAACCATAAGCGGATCAGGCTTGATTACAGCTCCAAATGATGCTGTTTTTAAGCTTCCTGCTAACTGGCTTAAAGGCACACAAAATTACTCTTTGGTGGTTATGTCCTTGCCCAGCCTTAAATTTGCCGGAGGCCTTAAGTTTTTAGCACAATACCCTTATGGATGCATTGAACAGACAACATCAAGTATATATCCATTGCTTTATTTAAAGGATATCGCAGCAGCCGCAGACTCTAATAAATACAGTCCTGAGATGATTGATAGCTATGTTAATGATGGAATACAAAGAGTTCTATCAATGCAGACCTACTCCGGTGGCTTTGCTATGTGGCCAGGATATCAGGAGCCGTATGATTGGGGTAGTATCTATGCGACTGACTTCTTGGTTGAAGCTGATAAAGCAGGTTATGCAGTGCCTCAACTTGATAGGAAGGTGGCTCTTGATTATCTTGAGAAGCTTCTTTCCAAAGAAGATACATCCCTGGATCTTAAAGCTTATAGTTGTTTTGTTCTATCGAAAGCAGGCAGGGTTAAGCAATCATGGATAAGGAGATTGCAGGAGAAGAAAGATGAACTATCGCCATCATCAAGATTCTATCTTGCTGCTAGTTTAGTCTCCTTGGGCGATAGAAAAGCAGTATCCGACATATTAGGACAAGGTCTACCAGATGAGAAGATACCAAGAGAAACAGGCGGGACTTTAAGGTCTTATACTAAGGAAAATGCTATTGCGCTTTCTACATATATGGATCTTGAGCCTGAGAATGCTTTAGTTCCTGTTTTAGTGAAACGCCTTGAGTCATCCATGGTAAATGGTAACTGGCAGACGACACAAGATAATGCCGCTGCCTTAGTCGCGCTTGGTAAATATGCCCGGTATCTCGAAGATATGAAATATTCTAACTATTCAGGAAACATTGTTGTCGGGAAAGAAACCGTAGCCGATTTTGATAATGAGCATAAAGCAGAAGTAAGGGGCATAGATTTAAGTGGGAAAGATATTAAGATATCGGTACAAGGAGAGGGTACTGCGTACTATTACTGGAATGCCGAAGGAGTTCCCTTAGACGCTAAAGTAAAAGAAGAAGACAAAGGAATAAAAGTGCGCAGAAAATTACTCACCCGGGACGGATCCTTAGTTGATTTAAACAAAATAAAACATGGGGATGTGGTAGTGGTTGAAATATTAATAGATGTTGATGTGGCGTATAGCAATGTGATTATTGAAGATCTATTGCCTGCTGGTTTTGAGATAGAGAATCCTCGTCTTGCTTCTACTGAGAAAGTGGAATGGATAAAGAACGATTCGTTTGAACCAGACCATATAGATATCCGAGATGATAGGCTTCTTTTATTTACTGATTTACTAAATACGAAAGATTTATATTACAGGTATGCCGTACGAGCAGTGACAAAGGGTGAATTTGAGCTACCGCCTATAAGCGCATCGTGCATGTATGATCCAAGCATTGTTAGCGTAAAT
>JAHJHM010000060.1 GCA_018823915.1 Candidatus Omnitrophota bacterium | reverse complement strand
TTTTTGATTTTTGATTTTGTAATGGCGGCCCTCTCACTGCTCTCCAGGATAAATACATAATATTCTGCCTAATATCTACATCGCTAACCGGCCATTTGCGGCCATGGATAACTAAGGCGAGCTCTTTCTCTTTTACCCCTCCTAACCAATCTAAAAACTTACCCTTATCCTCGGTTAAATTCTCTCTTAATCCATATAATAGGCCGGCTTCAACATTATCTCTTTCTTGAGGGGTTAAAGGTTGAGTATCTTGCGGTAAACTCGCGGATAATTTTCCTCCTTCATCCAACCCAACCTTTACCTTAAATGCTACCCACGGCAAATCAATCTCTTTGGCAGTGGCAGGGAAATTTTTCTGCGCAAGGAAGCTATTGAATTGATGAATTCGTTGACTTATTGCCGAAAATGTAGTATTATTTATATGTGGAGGTAAAATTTTATGAGAAAATTTACTCAAAAATCTATTAAAGAAGCGGCGGAGCATTTGCGAAAAATTCGCCAACTGGTGACTCAGCGTCGTTCTCCATTTGCAGGTATGACTGAGGAACAAGCTATCGAAAAGATGCGTCAAGTTAGAGAGAAACTGTGGGAGGAGAAGTTTGCTGCTCGTACTTGATACAAACCAATATCTTTTTGCCTTTGGCCTTCTGAAAAAATCATCCTGCGAATCTCTTATAGATATATTAAAAGATAGGAATTCCGGCCATATTATTCGCATTCCTCGATTAATCTTAAATGAGGTGCGAAGCCATCTTAGTCCTGAGGCATTTCGAGAATTTATCAAATTCATATACAATCTTACCACTCCTGATGAAGACAACCTGGTTCCTTTTGAGATAGGAACAAAATACGAAATTCTTGGACTTAAGCCTGCGGATGCTTTTATCGCCGCATACGCAGAATTCACTGCCTCAGATATATTAGTAACCGAAAACCGCCACTTCTTAAAGAAATCGTTCAACCTTCCCTTCAAAGTCCTCACTGCTGAAGCCTGCTTAAAAATCTTAGGTAAATAATTTGACAAAGGAATAGCCCTAAATAAATTAGCCGGCAGGGATTGGGTGGTCGGTTTTTGATTCAAAACCGCACTGGAGGATTCCCCCGCCGGCGAACTGACACAATAGCTCTTAGCTCTTGGTTCTTGGTTCTTAGCTGATAGCTTTCTATAAACTATGAGCAATGAGCTATGAGCTAATTCTGCCGGGCTGCTGGATTTCCTTCCTAACTCCTTCTGAATCAACGGGTTGGATAAAGCGTCTTGTGAATTAATTGGTGAAAAAGTTGTAGATAAATTATCCCTCACCGGTAAGTTCACCGAAAGGCGAGACTTCGCCGCAGGCAAACTGCCATCTTTTTCAGTCAGAGACTGATTCCGCCAGGGGAGGATCAGTCTCTGACTGAAGCTGATAGCTGATAGCTTTCCATCCATCGGGCTGCTGGATTGGTTTTCTAAAACTAGATAAGGCGATCCATCTTGACTTTGAGCTTCCTCCATGATATACTCCTCTTGAATAAGGGGGTGATCTAAATGCCTACTAAGGTAACGTTGGATTTGGATATAACGCAAGTAGAGAAACTCGTAGAAAAGCTGCCGATGGAAGAGAAGCTTAGACTTGTGCATAAACTCGAAAAGGAAACTTTGCGCAAACGTTGGGATGAAATTCTTAAAGATATTGATAAAAGACTTAAGAAATTTCCGATTTCCAAAAAAGAAATTGAACAAGAAATTGAAGACTACCGCCGAAAGCAACATGTTAAAAATCATCATTGACACTAACGTCCTAATTTCAGGATTACTCAAAAGCCCTTCCTGTAGAAAAATCATTGCACTGCTTAAGGAAGAAAAATTCATCTTAGCCGTTTCCGCCCAAATATTAGATGAACTTATTGACATCATCTCTCGGCCAAAATTCCATAACGTAATTGATAGAGAAACCTCTGAGAAACTTATTGAGGCTATAAAAACCCAAGCAATGATAGTTAAACCTCTCAAACCTCTTTCTGTGATTAAAGAAGATTCTTCGGATAATCGTTTCTTAGAAGCAGCGCTGGAAGCTAAGGTTAATTTTATTATCTCCGGCGACCACCACCTGCTTTCACTTAAAACCTTCAATGGCATTCCTGTCGTTACACCCAAAGAATTTCTCTCACTCTTTGAGGAAAAATAGCCTTTTCCCTCCACAGGCGAGCTGACATCTCCAATTTCGAGACTTAATCTCGTTTTCTCCCATTTTCTCTTCGCATTTCGAGGTCTGACCCCATTTTCTCCTACCATTATAGCTGAGGCTTCTCTTTTGGAAATAACTACTGATTCTTCGCTAATGTTTTCTTCCTCTATAGAATCCTCAGTTTCAAGAAGTTGGGTTAAAGCCTTTATTGCCTGTTTTGCGTTTTTGCCGTCTGCAATTATTTTTATCTTTTCTCCAAATCCAATACCTAATCTAATTAATTCACTTCTTAAGGTGACATCAACAACCCTATATCCTTTTCTGAATAAAACTTTAGTATCAGCTATTTCTTTCATTAAATTTACAATCTGGATAACATTCTTAGCATGAATTCCCAAGGGATTTCTTACAATTACTTCTTTAGTTATCGCATTTGGACCTATACCGAATTTGAAAAGATCAACAAATTTTCCAGAAAGTTTTTTATCATATAGCTTAAATTGGATTTTATTCTTTTTATCTTTAATTTCTTTTATTAGTTTAGCAAATTCTCTCAAACTGATCTTAGCTGGAATATCTATTCCATATTCTCTAAAAATTGTCTTAACTGAATCCTGAAGAACTAATTCTTTTCCTGGATTTGTTCCTATCTTTAGGAAGAAATTAACTAATTCTATAATTTGAGAAGATAGTAACCTATCATATTGTATTAGGTCTTTTTTAGAGGAAAAGGCTTTAACAAATTCAATTGGATTAATGGGTGCATCAAGACGGATAAAGCCATCTACAGACAATAGATCTTCGAAAACAGTCCCTCTAATCAATGCCTCATTTCCGGAAATTATTGATTCCGATTTCTCAGTTTTAATTCTTGCTACTTCTGTTTTTCTGATAACATCACAATGATGATAAATTACCAAAACTTCATCCTCTGACATAGCTACTATATCCACCGCACTATTTTCTAAGTCTAATTCTCTACGAACTTCGTCCTCATTCTCCAACCATATCCTCTTTACTGTGCCTGGTTTACATTCAAACTTTAAAGACCCATCTTCGTGTTTTAAGATAGCGAATAATGCGGAATTATCTGCAGACATACGTAAACAACATTCTATCTCTACTTTAACGTACTTTAAAACAATATCCTCCTTCTTTAACGAAGAAGAAGCCTTATCCTGTTTGCCTGCTGTCTCTAAAGCAAGAGGAAGGTTGTTGAAGGCTTTGAAGTCTTTTACTGTGGCACCCTGGCGGTAAATTCCGCGGTGAGCAAGCAGATAGGAAAAATCTCCAAGCGGAGTCTCAAGTTGAAGGCCTCCGGGGCGCATACGCACT
>JAHJHM010000059.1 GCA_018823915.1 Candidatus Omnitrophota bacterium | reverse complement strand
TGCAAAGTGAAAAATGCAAAATAAACTTAAAAGAAATAGAAGAAATAATAGAGATTATTGCAAAATTAGTAATTACGGCAAAGAAAAATAAATAATTTTAACTTGCTTGTGCCCTTGGGGTATGCAATTTTCAATTTGCATTTTGCACTGAATATTCAGAAAAAACAGACGTGGTTCACTGAATATTTACGTTGCATAATGTACCAGCGCCTGATTACAGTGATTACTAAAAGATTACAACGATTGAAAACATTAACAATTTTAATCACTGTAATCAAGTTTTAATCGTTGGAATCAGGGATTGTTGCATTTCGCAACAGTCCCAATATGGCACGAAAATAGTTTTGCTGATGGGTTTAGTGAATCACAAAAACGCTATAGCCGTAGAATAAATTTTAGAGAAAATTGGAGAGGCCATTTATGGGAAGGAAGGTTTAAGTCATATCCTTTTAGGAGACGAGAAATTTATTGATTTATTGGAAAAGATAAGCGGGCGTATCTTACGCAGGAAGAAATCATGGCCAAAAAAAGAGCAATAATAAATAATTATGGTAGCTGTCCCCTTATTTTATTTATCTTTTTTTCCACGATGACTTTTTCTGTTATTGCCGCCGACGAAAATAAGGAAAAATTACCAATTACTGGTTATTACTACGATTCTGTCAAAGGAAAGATATTGCCTAGATATGGCCATCTTTCTCCGAAAGAGATAGAAGCGTATCTAAGAGGAGAATATAATGTTGAAGAATATCGGGAAGTAGTTAAGGGTGACTATACCTACTTTTACAATGAGGACGACCAACTGGTAAAGTCAATTAAAATAGTTAAAGATTCAGAAGGAAATATTATTGGCACATACGAATATAATTATGTTTACTATGAGAATGGAGGAAGGAAAGAATACATTCGCACTGACAAAGACGGAAACGGTAATATCGAAAAAATCTATAAGTTTGTTTATAATGCGGCAGGACAAAAAGTCCATTACGATAGAACAAATTATGACGCAGTCACTCAAACCAAAACCCGCCACTACGTTATTGACTACGATGCAAATGGCAGAAATTCCCAGGTAATAGATGAACGCTACGATGAATCAGGAAATCTCAAAGCTTCCTATCAATATACCAACTATGCCTATTATGACAATGGCAAGTTAAAAGAATATACCCGTACCGATAAAGACGGAAACGGCAGCGTTGGAGCAATATATAATTTAGCTTACAATGACGCAGGCACGCCGACTCTTTACGATAGAACAAATTATGACGCAGTCACTCAAACCAAAACCCGCCACTACGTTATTGACTACGATGCAAATGGCAGAAATTCCCAGGTAATAGATGAACGCTACGATGAATCAGGAAATCTCTCTATCTCATACGAATATACCGATTATATCTATGATGTTGATGATAAACTTATAAGGTATACTCGTATCACCAGAGACGCAAATGGAGAGATAATTGATACATATATCTGGAGTGCTTGAGGCATTATTTGCGCTTGATCATTCCCTGCGGTTTCGCTGCAGGGCTCTTGATTGAAAAACAAAGAATTTTTGTTCTAAAAGAATAATGAAGAGAAATTATACAATGATAGCGGCGGGAGTATTTTTAATAATCGGAATATTAGTTTTATTTTATGGGTATAGAAGAAAGAAATTGTCTCAATTTCAATTTGAAGAGATAGATAAAGCAATTATTCAAATTGAGCAGGATTTGGATAAAGAATTTGAAATTATAAAAGAGATTGATAAGAATGTCGAGATAAATCTTGAAGAAGAATTTGTTGCTAAGAAAAAGAAAGAAATAGAATTCTTCCAGGAACCTGTTAATAGAGAAGAAGGGGAGATAGAGACTATTGATAAGTTTATTGCAGAGCGGGATAAGGAGGATAAGAAAAAGTAGGTGGTTAAGTTTTGCCCTTAGAGAGAAAATCATATGTCAGATTTAGATAAAGATGAATAAAGAAGGATTTACTTTATTAGAAGTAATTATGATTATGCTAATAATCGCTATAATTGCCGTCGCAGTTATTCCTAAATTTATAGATTTGAGAGAAAATGCCCGCGAAGCAGCTAACCAAGGCAATATTGCCGGTTTACGCTCAGCTGTAGGAATTTACTATGCCAAAACCGCCCTCTCCAGCTATTCCCATCTATGCACTGCTGAAGGCAACCCCTACAGAAATGTTACTGTTTCCAGCCCTTGCTTTCCCGCAAGTGTTGAAGAATTAGAGCAACAGCTGGTATCTCTTCCTCAATGGCAGGGTTCAGGTGGGGAATGTTACGATTCTGAGACAGGAGAAGTAACTTTATGCCAATAAAGTTACCCTAATGCACATAATTCGGGGAAGTACTAAAAATTGTCCTTGACCTACACAAATATATGTGTTATATTTTGTGTAAAAGGAGGTGTGAAATGGCAACGAATTTGGCGTTAGACGACAAATTAATTATGCAGGTTCAAAAGGTAGGACACCATAAAACCAAAAGGGAGGCAGTAACAGCTGCCCTAAAAGAGTATATCGCACACAAAAAACAACTGGTGGTTAAAAAGTTATTTGGGACAATTGACTTTGACAATGATTATGCTTACAAAAAGGCAAGAAATCGATGAAAGTATTAGTAGATACCTGCATTTGGTCTCAAGTCTTACGCCATAAAAATCCCAATCTAGAATTAACAAAAAAAATGGAAGATCTTATTAATGATGGGAGAGTTTCTATTGTAGGCCCCATAAGGCAAGAACTCCTTTCAGGAATATCCGACATAAAACAATTTAATCAACTAAAAGAGTTGCTTTTTTCCTTTGAAGACGTTCCTCTTGAGGCAAAACATTTTCTAAAAGCAGCTGAATTCACAAACATATGCCGGAGTAAGGGAATTCAAGGCTCAACTACAGATTTTTTGATCTGTGCTGTGGCTTATTTAGAAAATCTTATGATTTTTACAACGGATAACGATTTTGAAAATTACAAAAAATATTTACCGATAAAATTGATAAAATAATACTTTAATCCCCGTGCGAGCCAGTTGAGATTTCCTAGGAAATCTCAACTGTATCAAGCGAGCCGGGGGACATCCAAAGAAACCTCGGGCTTTAGCCCGAGGAGGTTCATCAATTTAGTGGATTTTTATGTTGGCTTTTTCCCCGTGGTTGAACTATTACATAAAATTTCATTTGTATGAATTCAGAAAAGATTAAAAAAGAGATAGGGCGTTTAAGGGAATTAATCAGGCAGGCAGACTACTATTATTATATTTTAAGTGAGCCGGAGATTTCCGACAAAGAGTATGATGATTTAGTAAAGAAACTAAAGGATTTAGAGGAAGAATGCCCTCAGTTTATCACCCCTTCATCTCCTACCCAAAGAGTATCCGGCGGTTTATTGGAAGGCTTTTCTACTGTACGACATAAGGTTAAGATGCTTTCTCTCGACAATACTTATTCTATTGAAGAGCTGAGAGGGTGGGAAGATAAGATAAAAAGGCGGCTTTTGCGGCCGGCCAAAATTGACTATATAGCGGAATTAAAGATTGACGGGGTAAGTTGCTGTTTAATTTATGAAAAAGGGGTGCTTAATTTAGCCTCCACCAGGGGAGATGGAGAAAGGGGGGAAGATATAACCGCTAACGCCAAGACGATAAAATCCATACCGCTTAAGTTGAGAGGAAAACGTTTTCCCGACACTATAGAGGTTAGAGGAGAGATATATATGGAGAAGAAAAATTTTGAAAAAATCAACAAAGACCGGCTAAAGAATAAGGAGTCCCCTTTTGCTAATCCCAGAAACGCTACGAGTGGATCGCTTAAACTCCTTGACACTTCATTAGTCAGCCAGAGGAAAATGAGTTGTTTTATACATTCTTTTGGCGGAGTTTCCGGTTATAATTTTAAAACCCACGGAGAATTTTTAGAAAAGATTAAATCCTGGGGCCTGCGGGCTAATCTTCATAATCAGCGGTGCAAAGATTTAAAAGAAGTAATAGATTATTGCCGCCTTTGGCAGGAAAAAAAGGATAAATTAGGTTATGAAGTTGACGGAGTGGTAGTAAAGGTAAATAGTTTTTCTTTACAAAATGAGTTAGGTTCAACTTTAAAATCTCCCCGTTGGGCAGTAGCCTATAAATTTCCCGCTCATCAAGCAACCACAGAGGTAGAAGATATAATTGTTGGGGTAGGCAGAACCGGCATACTTACTCCGGTAGCAATTTTAAAACCCGTAAAGTGCGCTGGAGTAACTATTTCCCGCGCCACTTTGCATAATTTTGAGGAAATTCAGCGCCTGGATATAAGAGTGGGTGATACGGTTTTACTAGAGAGGGCGGGAGAAGTAATCCCTAAAATAATTAAAGTAATAATTTCTAAAAGAAAAGGGGATGAAATAAAAGTAAAAATTCCGGCCTATTGTCCTGTATGTAATGGAGAGGCTGCTAAAGAAAAAGAAGGTGAAGTTTACCCCGCCCTTTCTGCCTCAAAGAAAAACTACGAAGTGAGAAAGGGCGGGGTGTATTATTATTGCTTTAATCCTGATTGCCCTGCTCAGATTAAACGTTCTTTGCTTCATTTTGCTTCCCGGGGAGCGATGGATATCGAAGGAATGGGGGAAGCAGTAGTTGAAGAATTGGTGGATAAGGGATTTGTTAAGAGCCTTGTAGATATTTACCGTTTAACTAAAGACGACTTTCTTAAGTTTCCTCTTTTTAAGGAAAAAAAAGCAGATAATTTAATTGCCGCTATAGAGAAAAGTAAAAAAAGATCGCTTTTCCGTTTTCTTTACGGTTTAGGCATAAAGCACGTAGGAGAAAAAGCGGCTTTTCTTTTAGCGGAAAAGTTTAAAAATATTGATCGGCTTTTTGCCGCAAGCGAAGAGGATTTAAAGAAAATCCCCGAGATAGGCCCGATTATGGCTCACTCGGTAGTAAAATTTTTCTCTTCTTCACAGGCAAAAGAAATGATTAATGAATTTAAAAAAGCAGGGATTAATTTAATTCAAAAACAAAGGCAAATTAAAGAAAGTGTCATTGCTAATAAGATTTTTCTCTTTACCGGAGAGATGAAAAGTTTATCGCGCAAACAAGCGCAAGATGCGGTAGTAAATTTAGGCGGGAAATGGATATCCTCAGTGAGTAAGAATATAGATTTTGTTGTCGCGGGAGAGAATCCCGGGTCAAAATACAATAAGGCAAAAAACTTAGGAATAAAAATTATTAATGAGGAAGAATTTAAAAAACTCATTGAAAAATAAAACCTTTAAATGGAACTTTTTAGGTCAGACCTATTTTGTTCCATTTGGATTTCTTAATTCTCTCTTTCTCTAATTGATGAGTAATGAGAAAAATTCTAAAAAGAATCCTTCGTTTAATTGTTGCAATTCTTATAGGACTTTTTATTGTAAAGGCTACTACTTTTGGTTGGCGCTTTTGGAGTAAGTCGTCTATGAGTAAAGGAGAAGGAAATGCTCAATTAATTAAAAATTTAAAAAGTCATGTTTATAAACTGTCTCATGAAATTGGGGACCGGAGTATGTTTAAATATGACAAATTGGAGGAAGCAAAAAATTATATCGCTGGAGAGTTTACTTCCTTTGGATATAATGTAGAGTTCCAAAAATACACTCTCTTTGATAAAACTGCTCAAAATATAATTGTCTCAAAAGTTGGAATAAATAAGCCGGAGGAAATAGTTATTGTGGGAGCTCATTATGATACTTGTTTCAACCCCGGGGCGGATGACAATGGAAGTGCGGTAGCTGGGCTTCTCCAACTGGCGAGATTTATGTCTAATAAGGAAGCCGGACGAACAATTAAATTTATTGCTTTTGTTAATGAAGAACCGCCATTTTTTAAAACTAAAGACATGGGCAGTTACGTTTATGTGAGAGAGGCGAAAGCAAAAGGTGAAAATATTAAGGCTGTTATTATTTTGGAAATGATTGGTTACTACACAAACAAGCCTAACTCTCAGAGATATCCACCCTTTCTTGGCCCATTTTATCCCAATAAAGGTAATTTTATTTGTGCAATAGGAAATTTTTCCTCGCGAGGGTTGGTTAAAAAAGTAATAAAAGGCTTTAAGAAACAAACCAAGTTTCCCATTGAATCATTCGTTGGCCCGAGCGTAGTTAGCGGAGTTGATTTCTCTGACCATTGGTCATTTTGGAAGGAAGGTTACCCGGCAGTAATGGTTACCGATACTGCCTTCTACCGAAACCCTCATTACCACTCAAGCTCTGATACCTATGAAAAACTAAACTATGAAAGTATGGCCGAGGTGATTAGAGGTCTTAAGGTGAGTTTGACTGAGATTTCGCATTAGGTAAAATTGCCATTATTTCCCCCGCTCATTATAAATCTCTTTAAACTCACCGGCTAACTACCTTATTCCCTCTTTTAATTCTCCCTAAATTTATATTTATTCGTAAGGCCTCAAATTATATTGTAACCGCTTACAAAAAAAGGGTTCTTTTTACGTTTTTGAGTTGATTATTGCAGGAAAAATATGGTAGATTTATATGATAGAGTCGTATAAATGGGAGGCGACGAAAAAGGCAATTTCTGCCTATAGCAGAATGCGCAAAGCCACGGAATTAAAAAAGTTCATTGTTCATAGTTGATAGTTTATAGTAAAAACGTCCTATCATAACTTGGCTAAAAACTATGAACTAAGAACTACAAACTAAATTGCCGGGCTGCCGAAGGTCTTCTAAGGATCAAGGCAGCCCGTTTTTTATTTTATAAGCGTAAAAGATAAAATGAAGCAGAAACAAAGGATAGCTCAAGGCAATAGACTTAAAGTAAGAATCACTGCCTGTATAGTTTTACTTTGTTTCTCTTTAACTTCGCCTGTGGAAGTCAATGCCCGTTCAAAAAGAAGCAGCAGGGGTATGGATGCTTTTGGTGTAGCAGGAGGCGCTTTCTTAGCTACTCAAACCCCCATATCCGGCCAATCATTCTCTACAGCTCTGCGTAATTATACGGTTAGTTATGCTGTGCCTAAGTTGCTAAATAAACCCTTAGGAGAAATAGGCAGTCATTTTGCAGCCGGAGGCCTAATGGGTGGATTTAATTCCGGAAGAGGAGGGTTTAACTTTAAATTCAATTGGAAGCCAATGCTACAAACTGCCACTACCTGGGGAGTAACTGCCGGCATTCAGGATTATGGTTATAAACATAAATGGGACACCAAGCACTTTGGCGGAGCCAGTTACTTTGCTTCTAAGGTAGGAGGAACACTAACTGACTGGGGATTTGCCAAGACCTTAGGAGGATGG